>JBOHQB010000169.1:0-3277 GCA_050731995.1 Candidatus Rokuibacteriota bacterium | reverse complement strand
CCCGAGACCCCTTCGATCGCCTGCTCGCCGCGCACAGCAATGCCCGTCGGGTTGCGCTCTGTACGCTCGACCGGATCATTCGAAGGCACCATCGGCTGTTGCCCGCCGAGCTGGTGTAGGGGCGGGGGTCCGCGGCTACTTCGCCTCGGGCAGGCCGACGGCCTTGCGGATCTTGGCGAGCTGCCCGGCGTGATCGTTCCAGTGGTAGTCGAACATGGCGCCCACGTAGACCGGCAGGGTGATCTCCTCGGTGCCCATGAACGTCTTGAAGAGCGGAATGCGCGCCTTCCGCTCCAGATCGGCTTCGGGCAGCGACTCCAGATACTCGAAGACGTCGCGACGCTGGGCGTCGAGCGCTTCGACGAACTGCTCGAGCGTCCAGCGCCGGCGCGTGTCGTCGAGGAATGTGTCGCCCGGCGCGATCTCGATCACGGGCAGGTTCGTCGTCGCGAAGGTCTTGAGCTGCGCGGACGGACGCCACTCCGGTTCGAAGAGCAGGTGGGAGAGAACCTCGCGCGTGGTCCACTCGTCGGGTCCGTCCGCGCGCTCCATGTAGGGCGTCATGCCCTCGAGCTGCCGGGTGACGTTCCGCCAGGCCGCGTCCGCCCGGGCCTTGAGCTCGCCGACCGCTTTGGACACCGCCATGACGCCACCTCCACCCTGCTCCACCGAGCCTACCATGCGTCGGAGGTCCCGACCGGCACCGTTGACACCGGCGGGGTGGCTCGCCCATGCTCGCCGGCGCGGCATTGCGCCGCGGGGGGAGGCCGACATGGCTGAAGCGAGCGCGTTCCGCCGCGAGCTCGAAGCGGCGGTCAGTGCCAAGCATAGTCGCCTGAACCCGTTCACCGAAAGATGGGTCAAGGGCGAGCTCACGCGTGCCCAGCTCGGCCAGTGGGCCTCCCAGCACTACCAGTACGTCTCCCAGTTCCCGCGCTGGTGCGCGACGGTCTACGGCACCTGCCCGGACCCGGAAGCCCGCGACTTCCTGCTCGAGAACATCATCGAGGAGGAGTCGGGGACGAAGCACGTCGATCTCCTGATCCGCTTCGCGGAAGCGTGCGGCGTGAGCCGCGCCGAAGTCGAGCGGACGCGCCAGCTGCCGTCCACGCGTGGGCTCACCGCGTGGTGCTTCGAGATGTCGCAGGCGACGTTCCACGTCGCCGCCGCCGGGCTCCTGGTGGGGCTCGAGTCGCAGGTGCCGGGGATCTACCAGCGCAATTTGCCGCCGCTCAAGACGCACTACGGCTTCAACGACCACGAGGTCGAGTTTTTCGCCATCCACATCGAGGCCGACATGGTCCATGGCGAACGCGGCTACCAGATCGTCGAGCGTCACTGCGCGTCGCCCGAGCGGAAGGTCGAAGCGCTCGAAGCGGTGCGCCAGGCGACCGAGATGCGCTGGCAGTACATGAGCGGCCTGCACCGTGCCTACGTGCTCAAGGAGGAGTAACGGAGGATGGCGGACGTGCGAGCGGCTTCGCTCGGAGACGTGGCGTCCGATCGTCCGACGTTGGTGGAGCTGGACGGCGTCCGCGTCGTGCTGGCGAGAGTCGGCGATCGCGTCTACGGCCTCGGCGACACCTGCGCCCACCGCGGCGGGCCGCTCGGCGAGGGGAAGCTCTCGGGCACGCGGCTGGCGTGCCCGTGGCACGGGTGGATCTACGACGTGCGCACCGGCCAGTGCGCGTTCCCGGGCCGCGGCGAGGCGGTCGCGTCCTACGGCGTGCGCGTGGACGGGGACGACGTCTGGGTGAGGCTTCCCGACGCCTCGGAGGGGCAACGGTGACGCTCCCGCTCGAGCGGGCGCGGGCGTGCATCGCGCGCGGCATCGCCAAGGCGCGGGAGCTCGGCTTCGAGGTGGCGATCTCGGTCGTGGACGAGGCGGGTCACCTCGTCGCCTGCGATCGCATGGACAAGGCGCTCTGGATCACCCCCGAGATCGCGCGCGCCAAGGCCAACGCGGCGTCGGCGTTCCGCGCGAGCACGCACGAGCTCGAGGAGCGGTTCAACAAGGGGCGGCTCCTCTTCGCCTCGAACGTCGCGACGCTCGGCGACGTCCGGCTCGTCTTCGGCAAGGGCGGGGTGCCGCTCGTCGAGGGCGGCCGGATCGTCGGCGCCGTGGGCGTGAGCGGCGCCGTGCCCGCGGACAACGACCACCTCATCGCCGCCGCTGCCGCCGGGCCACCCGACGCTGCCCAAATCCCACTGAAGCCTGCCGGCGCGTCGAGGAGCGCCCGGCGCAGCCGCGGCGCGCCTCGATAGCCGACGGGCTCCTACGCGCGGGCGGCGGTGGCGAGTGAGGGGCGGAGGACGAGGCAGAGCGGAATCGTCGCCAGGACGATCACCGCGAGAATCGTGAGGGCCCTCACGGCGCCGAAGGCGTCGCCGACCAAGCCGTAGATCGTCGGGCTCGCGGCGGAGGCGCCGATCGAGAGCGTGTAGTAGAGACCGTACCCGCGCGAGCGCCGGTCCGCGGTGACGAGGTCCGCGACCGTCGCGTACAGCACCGACGATGTCCCGTTGAGCGCGATCCCCAGCGGGAACAGGAGCGCCAGCGCCACCGGGAGCGGCGCGACGAGCGCGGCGAAGATCCCCAACGCCGTCGCGACCTCCGTCAGCACCACGGTCCGGATGATGCCCACGCGCTCCGCGATGAGCCCGCAGACGAATTTCCCGACGGCGCCGCCGGCGAAGACGAGCGCGAGCGCGCCGCCCACGCCCGCGACGGTGAGCCCCTTGGCGATGAGCACGAAGGGCAGGAACGTGAGCAGGCCCGTGCGCGTCGAGTTGTCGATCATGCCGATCGCCGTCAGCGCCCGGAACCCCCGGGCATCGCGGATGCCCCAGCCGCTCACGCGCGCCGTCCCGCCGCCGGACTCGCGCGCCGTCGGCGGCGCGCCGCCTGCCGCGAGACGCGTCAGGATCACGACGATCAGGCCCGCCGCGACCAGCCCGACCAGCGCGTAGCCGGCCGCGGCGGTCCGCCAGCCGATGAAGGCGGTCGCGAGGCCGACCGCGGCGGGCACGGCGACCTTGCCGAGATCGCCGGCGAAGTTGTACGTGCCGAGCGCCGCGCGTCGCGGTCCGTCCTCGTAGGCCTTGGAGACCAGCGACGACGACAGGGGGTGCTGGACCCCAGAGCCGAGACCGGCGAGGAGCAGAATCGCGAGGAGCGACGCGAAGCCGCCCGCCCAGCCGTCGACGATGAAGCCGGCCGCGGTCACCGCCGTGCCGACCGCGAGCACGCCCCGCTCGCCCCAGCGCTCAGCCAGGA
>JBOHQB010000168.1:0-3026 GCA_050731995.1 Candidatus Rokuibacteriota bacterium | reverse complement strand
AACGGCAACATCCACCTCGGGACCGTCCTCAACAAAGTCCTCAAGGACCTGGTCGTGAAGTCGCGCTCGATGCTCGGCTTCAACGCGGTCTACGTCCCCGGCTGGGACTGTCACGGGCTGCCGATCGAGCATGAGGTGGACAAGGAGCTCGGGCTTGACTCCGCCTCGATCGACGTGCGGCGCGCGATGGACCCCGTGGAGAAGCGCCGGAAGTGCCACGAGTATGCGCGGCGCTTCATCGACATCCAGCGGAACGAGTTCAAGCGGCTGGGCGTCTTCGGCGACTGGAACAACCCCTACATCACGATGGCGCCCGGCTACGAGGCGGTGATCGCTCGGGAGTTCGGGCGCTTCGTCGGCCGCGGCCTCGTCCACAAGGGGCTCAAGCCGGTGCACTGGTGCATGTACTGCAAGACCGCGCTCGCCCAGGCCGAGGTCGAGTACGAGGACCAGCGGACGCCGTCGATTTACGTGAAGTTCCCGCTCGTCGGGGCGCTGCCGGTCGCGCCGGCGGCGCCAAACCCCTCACTGGTGATCTGGACGACGACCCCGTGGACGCTCCCGGCCAACCTCGCGATCGCCGTGCATCCGGAGGAGGAGTACGTCCTGCTGGAAGCGGGCGGCGAGACCCTCGTCGTCGCCGCCAAGCTGGCCGAGGCGTTTGCGAGTCTCGCGAAGCTGGGCGAGCCGCGGCGGCGGACGACGCTGCCTGGGCGGTCCCTCGTCGGCCTCGAGTATCACCATCCGTGGATCGCCCGGACGGCGAAAGTGGCCGCGGCGCCCTTTGTCGCAATGGACGCGGGCACCGGCCTCGTCCACATCGCGCCGGGCCACGGAGAAGAAGACTACGACCTCGGCAAGAGCCTCGGGCTCAGGATCTACAACCCGGTCGACGACGACGGGCGCTTCGTCGCGGAGGTCGAGCACTTCGCGGGGCAGACCGTGTGGGACGCCAATCCGCGGATCGTCGATCGGCTGCGCGCGCGCGGGGCGCTGATTGCCGAGGTCGCCCTCGACCACACGTACCCGCACTGCTGGCGCTGCAAGAACCCCACGGTCTTCCGCGCCACGGAGCAGTGGTTCATCTCGCTCGACAAGGACGGGCTGCGCGAGCGGGCGCTGGAGGCTATCCGCGGGGACGTGCGCTGGATCCCCGGCTGGGGCGAGGAGCGCATGTACAACATGGTCGCCCACCGGCCGGAGTGGGTCATCTCGCGCCAGCGCGTCTGGGGCGTGCCGATCGTCGCGTTCTACTGCGACGGGTGCGGGACGCTGCTCCTCGAGGAGCGGATCATCGAGCACGTCGCGACGATCTTCCGCGAGGGCCGGGGCGGCGACGAGTGGTACGCGCGCGACGCGGCGGCGCTCCTGCCCCCCGGCACGCGGTGCGCCAAGTGCGGCGGTGAGCGTTTCCGCAAGGAGACGGACACCCTCGACGTGTGGTTCGACTCCGGGTGCAGCCACGCGGCCGTGCTCGAGACGCGGCCCGAGCTGCGCTGGCCGGCGGAGATGTACATCGAAGGCACTGACCAGCATCGGGGGTGGTTCCAGTCGTCGCTGCTCGAGTCGATCGGGACGCGCGGCGCGCCGCCGTACAAGATCGTCATCACCCACGGGTTCTACGTGGACGGCGAGGGACGGAAGATGTCCAAGTCCCTCAGGAACTACATCCCGCTGGACGAGCTCGTGCCGAAGTACGGCGCGGAGATCCTGAGACTGTGGGTGGCGGCCGAGGACTACACACAGGAGATCCGAGTCTCCCTGGAGATCCTGGACCGGCTCGCAGACGCCTATCGCCGCATCCGCAACACGTACCGGTTCCTGCTCGGCAATCTCGGCGACTTCGAGCCGTCGCGCGCCCGGCAGCCGTACGCGCGGCTCGACGAGGTTGACCGCTGGGTGCTCGACCGGCTGGCGCGGCTGATCGACCGCGTCCGCCGCGGATACGAGGAGTACCAGTTCCACGCCGTGTTCCACTCCGTTCACAACTTCTGCGCGGTGGACCTCTCGGCCCTCTACCTCGACGTGATCAAGGACCGTCTCTACACCTCGGCGGCGGACGACCCCCGGCGGCGGGCCGCGCAGACCGCCTGCCACGATGTGTTCAGCGCCCTCGCGCGTCTGATGGCCCCGATCCTGACCTTCACCGCCGAGGAGGCGTGGCGCTACGCGCCGGGCGCGCGCTCGGAATCCGTGCACCTCGAGCGATTCCCCGAGGTGCCGCTGGAATGGCTCGACGACACGCTCAAGGCGGAGTGGGACCGTCTGCTCGAGGTGCGCCGCGAGGTGGCCAAGGCGCTCGAGACGGCACGCGCGCAGAAGCTGATCGGCAGCGGACTGGAGGCGTCGGTGCGGATCCTCGGCGCGCCCGAGGATCTGCCGGGCCTGCTCCACGCCAAGCGGCACCTGCTGGACACCGTCTTCATCGTCTCGCGCGTCGAGCTCACGGGCGACGGCGCGCCGCCGGCCGTGCGTTACGAGAGCCAGGACATCCCCGGCTTCGTCGTCGGCGTGGACCGGGCGTCAGGACGGAAGTGCGAGCGCTGCTGGAAGTGGAGCGTCAGGGTGGGGGAGAGCCGCGAGCACCCGACGCTCTGCGATCGCTGCGTCGAGGTCCTCGCCGCGCGCTGATGACGCGCGTGCTGCTCCTCGCGGGCGTCGTCGTCGTCCTCGATCAGGTGACCAAGGCGCTCGTGCTGGCGCGCCTCGCGCCCGGCGTGCCCGTCCCGGTCTTCGACGGGTGGCTGCAGCTCACGCTCGTGCTCAACCCCGGGATCGCCTTCGGCCTGCTCGGCTCGCTGCCCACCGCGTGGCGCTGGATGGCCGCCGCGCTGTCGATCGTCGCGCTCGCCGTGCTCGTCCGTGTGGCGCTGCGCGTGCTGCCGCACGGCGGCTGGGCCGGCCGCCTCGCGATCGGCCTCATCTTCGGCGGCGCGGTGGGCAACCTCATCGACCGCGCGCGCTTCGGCGCGGTCGTCGATTTCGTGGATGTGTATTGGCGCACCTGGCACTGGTGGATCTTCAAC
>JBOHQB010000167.1:0-2082 GCA_050731995.1 Candidatus Rokuibacteriota bacterium | reverse complement strand
CTGGAGTTTGAGATTGCTAGTACACGGCCACCAGAACGTGCCGAAAGATCAGGCGCTTACACGACGGCCCTGAGCGGTGTGTAGCTAGGTCGTCGTGGCGGCCGGAGGCGACTTCTCGACGGCGAGCAGGCGCGAAGGGGGCGAAATCTTGAGCTTTTTCAGGATGGCCGCCGCCTCGGCCGTCGGCCGGGTGCTCTGAACAATGGTCGTCCCCTGCACCTGGTAGCGGACGGCTTTGAGCTCGTCGAGGGCGAGCCGGAGATTGCGCCACGTGTCGCCGGTGCGGATCTCGGCCGCCCGTTCGATGAGCAACGCCAGGACGCAGAGCTTGATGTGGCTCACGATCCGGTGGGCCGTCCAGTGGTAGACGGGACGAATGCGCAGGCCCGTGGTCTTCATGCGTCGGAAGCACGCCTCGATGATCATCATGGACTTGTAGCCGAGCGCGACGTCGTCCGGGGTGAGGGTGTCATCGTTGGTGAGCAGGACGTACTTGCCATCCAGGCGCTCGGCGGCGCGCACGGCCTCGGGGTCGAGAGCGAGCCGACCCCCGGGGCCGCGCGTGAGGTAGCGGCCGTAGCGCGCGGACGCCACCAGTTCGCAGGCGCGCTTGGAGTGGGCCGCGGCGTGGGGATCCAACTGCGCCAGTTCCTCCTTCAGCGCCGCGACGATCTCCTCGCGATGGTGCCGCTGCCGCTCGGCCTCTTGCTGATTGCGACAGACGAGGTAACGGCGGCGACGCTCGCCCGTGCCGACGACGACCTCCTTGACCTCGACCGTGTCGTTCACGACCCGGAAGCGGCCCGGCCGCGCCAAGACCTCCTCCTGGACCTCTTTGAGCTTGCCGATCGGCATCGCCAGGATGTAGTGGCCGAGCCCTTTGGCCAGCTCCCGGCGATTGCTCTCCGAGTCCATCCCGGCGTCGCCCACGAAGATCGCGCGCCCGAGCTTCCAGCCGCGGAGATCCTCTTTGACTTTGGCGACGGTCGTCACGTCGACGGTGTTGCCCGGGAACACCCACGAGCGCACGGGCAAGCCGTCGCGGGTGAGGGCCAGCCCCACGACCACCTGCGGGTCCCCGTCGCGCCGGTCCTTGCTGTGACCCCGCTTGCGCAGCGCGGGCAGCGTGGTGCCGCGGCGGGTTTGCTCGACTTCATCCTCGTCATCGACTTCGAAGTAGACGCTCGTCGTGTCCCAGAAGATGAGGTCGACGTCGGCCCGGAAGAGATCCGCGGTGCGGAAGAAGACTTCGCGTTCGATCGCGGCGCTGTGCGTGTCGAGAAAGTCGAGGGCGAAGTACAACTGCTCGAGCGTCAGGCCCGCGGCCTCCGGCAGATGCACCCGCGTGGGCACCCAGTGCTCGTGGCAGGCCAGCTTGGACAGGGGTTCCAGGAGACGGTTGGCCACCATCGTGAACAGGGCCAGCTCGTGCGGTGCCTGCCGGCCGCGCCGCCGCTTGACGCCGCGCAGGATCTCACCGATGCCGAGTTCCTCCCAGAGCGCGCGCACGACGTGGACGGTCCCCAGGGGGCGGGCCCAGTCGAGCTCGATCTTCTCGCCCGGCCCCGCGAGATCGGTCGGGACGTCGAGGCCGTCGTGACAGACGCGGGTGATGCTGCGGGCCAAGCGGAGCAACGCCTCGCGCTGCTCGGCGGCGGCGCGCCCGAAGTTGTGAATAATCTGAGCCGTGGGCCGACGCTTCGCGCGGTCCCAGCGCGTTTCTGCGAGCTGGTAGTACTCGGCGACCGAGCCGTCCTGGTTGCGGCGGCGGGTGACCCGCAGGTACATGTCTGCATCATGCGCGTGTCAACCCTATGTTATCAAGGCATTTCGTCCACGGCGTGTATCTATGTCTTTCAGCCGAGAACGCGACCGGGCCCGCGATTTTACTGGCGATTCGTGCGGACGCTTGTCTCACATCCTCAAACTCGGGTACCGCGGTGTCGCTCACACCGGGTTGGCTGCGCTCTGAGGCGATGCTCGAGGCATATGGTGTCGCCGAATCGAACTGGCGTGACGCAACACGGATCCAACCCCACTTCGCGATTTCTGAGAGTCCGGCATTCGTCGGTCGGGCGGTGG
>JBOHQB010000166.1:0-1921 GCA_050731995.1 Candidatus Rokuibacteriota bacterium | reverse complement strand
GATGAAGACCAGCGCGACCAGGTAGAAGCCGACGGGGAACTGGATCCACGCGGAGCCGACCGGCTCGGCGCCGCATTCGTAGTTCATCAGCTTCACCGCGTCGGGGCGGCTGGGCCGCAGGAGCCGGGCCGCGACGAGTGACACGACGGCGAACCCGACGATGAACGCGGCGAATATCAGCACGGGCAGGTAGCCCGACACGGTTCCTCCTTCGAGATCGACCCGGGACGTCAGTATAGCACGCGCGGTCGGACCATGCGTCCGGCAAGCCCGTGGCCCGGCTCGCACCTATCGTGCTAGACTGCCGCTGTCATGCGAGTGCTCGTCGTAGAGGACGCGCCCGACCTCGGCGACGTCTTCAGGGACTTTCTCCTCGAGCTCGGTCACTCCCCGCTCGTCGTGCGCAGCGCCGAGGCCGCCCTCGGGAAGCTCCAGACCGAGCGTCCCGACGCGATCATCCTCGACATCCACCTCCCCGGCATGAGCGGGCTCGACTTCCTCCAGCTCCGCCCCGTGCGTGATCTCGGCGTGCCGATCGTCGCCGTCTCGGGCGTCGTCACCGAGAACCAGGCGCGCGAGTGCCTGCGCCTCGGCGCCGCCGACTTCGTCGGCAAGCCGGTCCCGCTCGATCGCCTGAACCAGGTCCTCATGTACCTGGAGCCGCACGCGCTGAGCCGGACGGTCGAGGGCGCCGACCGGCGGCACGAGCCTCGCGCGCCCTACGCGCTCCCGGTCCGCGTCGTCGACTACAACGGCTCGGAGCACCACGGCATGAGCGTCGAGCTCGGCGTCACCGGGATGAAGGTGCGACTCAAGGTGGTCCTCGAGCTCCGCAGCGTCGTCAGGCTCTGGTTCACGCCGCCCGACGGCCTCCCGCCCATCGACGCGATGTCGCTGCTCATGCGCGCCGATCCCGACGGCTACGCCTTTGCGTTCGTGCATCCGACCATGAGCGAGAGGGAGCGGCTCAACGAGCTGGTCACGCGGCGCGCTTCGCCTGCCGGAGGCTAGAAGAGCGCGCGCGCGCCCGACCGGTCGGCGGCGCCGAGCCGGTCGAGCACGCGGTCGGCGAGCGACACCGCCTGGGCCTCGCCGTCGGGCCCCTGCAGCACGAGCGTCCGATAGCGGGCCGCGAGCGTCCGCGCGGTGTCGAACCCGCCGCCCCCCGCCGCCTCGAGCTCTCCCGCGCGCGTCGCGCTCGCCAGGAGCCGGTCGAGGTGGGCCGCCATGCGGCGGCGGACATCGCCGTAACCCTTCACGAGCTGCGCCGCGCGCGCGACCTCGCGGGCGAGCTCGCCGTCCCAGGCCGCGCACCGCGCGACCGCGGCAAGCCATCGGTCGATGCGCGCGTGCTCCTCGCGCGCGCGGTAGGAGATCGGGCGCAGCGGGCGGAGGAGGGTGAGGAGCCAGACGCGCAGGTAGCCGGTGACGGTCGTCGTCTTCACGTGCTGCGCGAGCGCCGGGCGGCCGCGCGGCCAGCGCCGCTCCGCCCAGCGCGCGAACGGCGCCACGAGACGGTACGGCAGGACCCCGTAGATCTCGTCGAGGTCGGGCTTCAGGTAGTCGGTCACGACGATCTCGCCCCTCACGACACCCTTCTCCCGCCGGATCCGCTCGAAGCGGCTCCAGCGCGTCTTGAACTCGGCGACGCGGACCGCGTCCTCGTACGTCATCCAGACGGCGAGATGGCGCGCGAGAATGCTCGCAAGCTCCGCGTCGCCGCCCTGGGCGAACGGGCGGAGCCGCGCGAGGTACCGCTCGGCGTACGCCGGGTTCTGATAGTCGATGAGCCGCGCCACCGCTTGCGCGAGCGTCGGCCGGAGATGCTCGGGGAAACCAGCCGTCATGCGCTCGGTGTGGGGGTCCGAGGGCGCCACGGGGGCCTGGCCCTCCGGCGAGTGTCTCTCCGACGCCGGGAGCC
>JBOHQB010000165.1:0-6190 GCA_050731995.1 Candidatus Rokuibacteriota bacterium | reverse complement strand
TTCTTTCTGCACGCCGACTCCTTCCCGCCGCCCGACGCGCTCGCGCGGATCGAGGCGGCGCTCGCCGAGCCGCGCGCGGTCGGCGGCGCGTTCGAGCATCTCTTCGACGAGCCGGGCTGGAGCCTGCGCGCGATCACCTGGATCGACCGGATCCGCTACCGGCTCACGCGCAACTGGTACGGCGACCAGGGCATCTTCGTGCGCGCCGCCGTCTTCCGGGAGCTCGGCGGCTATCGCCCTATGCGGCTGCTCGAGGACCTCGATTTCAGCCGGCGCCTCAAGCGGCGGGGCACGAGCGTGCTCGTGCGCGTCCCGCTGCGCACGTCGGGGCGACGCTTCCTCGCGCGCGGCCCGTGGCGAACGCTCGCCTTCTGTGTCTGGCTGCTCGCGCTCTACACGCTCGGCCTCGACACCGAGCGCTACGCCGAGGGCTGGCGCGGCCCGGCCGACCGGGCGCCGGGCAGTCCGTGGCCCGAGGGCACGGCGTGAGCGCGGTCGCGGCGCTGCTCCGGCGGTACGCGGCGCGCGAGGCCGCCGACGTGCGGCCGTTCGTCGTCGGCCCCCGTCTCCTCGACCTGGGATCGGGCGAGGGCTGGGTGGCCGCCGCGCTGGCGCGCGACGGGCTCCGGGCCTTCGGTGCGGACGTCGGCCCCTTCGCGCGCGCCCCCGTCCCTGACAGCGTTCGGTACGTCGTCTACGACGGCGAGCGGCTTCCGTTCGGCGACGGGGCGTTCGACACGACGCTGCTGCTGCTCACGCTCCACCACTGCGAGAAGCCCGAGGCGGTGCTGGACGAGGCGCTGCGGGTCACGCGCGCGCGGCTGATCGTCACCGAGTCCGTCTACCGGAACCGGCTGGACCGGTTCTGGCTTGACCTGCTCGACGGCCGGGTCAACCGCCTCCGTCACGGCGGTCGCATGCCGGCGCCCAGCGCGTTCCGCCGCCCCGAAGAGTGGCGGGCGCTGTTCGACTCTCGCGGCCTGGAGGTCGTCGCCACGGCGTGGCTCGGCGGGCGCCTCGAACGGCTGATCCATCATCCCCAGCTCTACGCGATCGACGTACGCGGCGCGGGATCGGGGGGCCGTTGACAACGCCGGACCGATCGGGCGAAGTGTGGACCCTTGTGGGGCGAGAACGTTCCGTCGCGGACGGCGTGCGGATCAGCGTCGTCATTCCTGCGCTCGACGAGGAGGCCGCCGTCGGCGGCGTCGTCCGCGAGGTCCCGCGCGACCTCGTGCGGGAGGTGATCGTCGTGGACAACGGTTCCACGGACCGGACGGCGGAGGTGGCCGCGGCCGCGGGGGCGCGCGTCGTGCGCGAGCCGCGACGCGGGTACGGCGCCGCCTGCCTCGCGGGCGCGTGCGCGGCGCCGGACGCGGACGTCCTCGTGTTCCTCGACGGCGACCGTAACGAGGATCCCGGCGAGATGGCGCGCGTGCTGGCGCCTGTCCTCGACGGCGACGCGGATCTCGTCCTCGGCTCGCGGCTCACGGGTGGCGCCGCGCCCGGCGCCCTCACGCCGCAGCAGCGCGTCGGCAACCGCGTCGTCACCTCGCTCCTCCGGCTCCTCTACGGCGTCCGGATCACCGACATCGGGCCCTTCCGCGCCATCCGTGCACCCGTGTTCTGGGATCTCGGCATGGAACACATGACCTATGGCTGGCCGGTCGAGATGGTCGTGAAGGCCGCTCGCCGCGGGTACCGCATCGTCGAGGTTCCGGTGACCTGCCGCCCGCGCCTCGGACGCTCGAAGGTCGGCGGCACGTTCCGGGGCAGCGTGCTCGCGGGGTATCATCTGCTTCTCACAACGCTCCGGTACGCGTGGAGGCGCCAGCCGTGACGACGTTCTCGCTCGGGATCGGCCTCACCAACGAGTGCGACCTGAAGTGCCCGCATTGCTACCGTCCCGACATGCGCGTGAGCCGCCTCTCGTTCGAGGACATCATCCGGACCTGCGACAGCGTTCCCGTCCGCTCGGTCAACCTCGGCGTCGGAGAGAACGGCCTGCACCCCGAGTACCACGCCATCCTCGACTACTTCTGGACGCGGGGGATCCGGACCAGCATCACCTCGAACGGTCTGAGCGTGCGCGCGCTCTCCGACGACGGCGTCAAGCGGCTGCACAGCGTGGAGTGCTCGCTCGATTTCCCGAACGAGCACGAGCACGACCGCTTCCGCGGCGCGGGCAACTGGCGACGCGTCGTGGAGACGCTCGAGCGCTGCGCCGGCCTCGGGGTGCCCGTCACGGTGACCGCCGTGATGATGAGCGTGAACCACGACCGGCTCGCCGACCTGGCGCGCGTGGCCGCGGGCTTCAACGCGAACCTCCGCGTGAACGTGTACCAGCCCTCGAAGACCGACCGGTTCACGCTGACCTACGCCGAGTTCTGGGACGGGATCCGGCGGCTCTCCGGCGGCGCGCGCCTCGTGGCGACGACGGAGCCGGTCCTGGCCGGCGTCCTCGGCCTCGACGACTTCCCCGGCTCCGCGTGCGGGCGCTCGACGGTCCGCGTCGCGCCCGACGGCGGCGTGCTGCCGTGCACCTACTGGCCGATGAGCGAACTGACCGTCGCCGACCTCGTCACGCGCCGCTCGGCGATCGTCGAGGCACGCGAGTTCGCCGACGCCCGGCGCGTGCCCGAGGCGTGCGCGGGCTGCCCCTGCCGCGGCGGCTGCGCGGGGCGGCGGGCGCTGGCCGGACGGCTCGACGCGCCCGACCCGTACTGCCCGTTCGCGCGCGGCGAGCGGATCACGCTCGATTGGGAGCGCGCCGCCGGCCAGGACCTGCCGAAGCTCGCGAGCGCGTGCACCACGGTGGTCTCGGCGCGATGAGCCGCCCCGCCCGGCTGGAGACGCTGCCCCGCACGCTCTACCTCGAGACCACCAACCGGTGCGACTCGAAGTGTCAGACCTGCATCCGGACCTTCGCGTCCGTCGAGCCGCCGGCCGACCTCACGCTCGACCGGGTGCGCGCGATCGTTGAGCAGGTGGGGGCGCTCGAGCGGGTCCTGCTGCACGGGATCGGGGAGCCATTGCTCAACCGGGAGATCTTCGACATCGTCGCCTGGCTCAAGGCCCGCGGTGTCGTCGTCGTGTTCAACTCGGACGCCATCAGCCTCACCGAGGCGCGCGCCCGGCGGCTGCTCGCGAGCGGACTCGACGAGTATCGCGTCTCGATGGACGCGGCCACGCCGGACACCTACCGGACGATCCGCGGCGTCGAGCAGTTCGAGCGGGTCACCGGCAACGTCCGGCGGCTCCTCACCCTCCGCCGTGCTGCCGGGGCGGAGACCCCACGGGTCTCGCTCTGGTTCACGGCGACCCAGGCGAACCTCGAGGAGCTCCCCGCCTTCGTCCGCCTGGCGGGCAGCCTCGGCGTCGACGGTGTTCACGTCCAGCGGCTCGTCTTCAACGGGCTCGGCCTGGCGACGCGCGAGAACTCGCTCCACGGCACACTGCGCGAGCGTGAGCGGCAACTGCTCGAGGAGGCTGAGGCGCTGGCGCGCGACAGCGGCGTGGCGCTCTCTGCCTCCGGCGTGACGACGCCGCTGGCGAGCCTCTCGGGCGGAGCAGGCGCCGCGCGCCCGTGGGCAGGGTGCGAGCGGCCGTGGACGCTCAGCTACGTGACGGCCAACGGCAACGTGCTGCCCTGCTGCATCTCGCCGTGGGTGACCCGCGACTACGCCGGGCTGATCCTGGGCAACGCCTTCGAGCAGCCCCTCGCCGAGATCTGGAACGGCGAGCGCTATCAGCGGTTCCGCACGGCGTTCGAGAGCGACACGCCGCCCGAGGCGTGCCGCGGCTGCGGCATCTGCTGGTCCATCTGACAGCCCGCGTCGGGACCCGTGCCGGCCTCGCCGTCTGCGGCGCCGCCAGCCTCGCGCTGTACGCCTTGGATCTGCACGCGCTCTTCGGCACGGGGCTGCGCGTGCTCGGCGTGTACGTCGGCGTCTTCGCCGCCGCGTTCGTCCTCTACCTCGCGGCGGCATGGCTCGTCCTGCGTCGGCCCGCGGAGGACCGTGTGCTCCTCGGGCTGATCCTGGGCTTCGGTCTCCTCTTTCGCGTGGCCGAGCTCCCCGCCCCGGTCGTGCTCTCCTCCGATCTCTTCCGGTACGTGTGGGACGGTCGGGTCCAGCGGGCGGGCGTGAACCCGTACCGCTATCCGCCGTCGGCGCCCGAGCTCGCGCCCCTCCGAGACGGGGCGATCCATCCGCACATCAACCGCCCCGACAAGCGGACCGTGTACCCGCCCGGAGCCGAGATGGTCTTCGCGCTGGCCGCGCACCTCGGCCTCGACAGCGTGCGCGGGTGGCGGGTGTTCGTGCTCGGCTGCGAGGTCGTGACGGTCACCCTCCTGCTGGGCCTGCTGGCGCGCATGGGTCGTCCCGCGGTCTCGATCATTCTCTACGCGTGGGCGCCGCTGGCGGTCTTCGAGGGCGCGCAGGCCGGACACCTGGACGCGGCCCTGCTCCCGCCGCTGCTGCTCGCCCTGCGCTGGCGGCAGGACGGCCGGCTGGCGCGCGCTGGCGCGGCGCTCGGCGCCGCCGTCGCGCTGAAGCTCTACCCGGTGGTCCTGCTCCTGGCGTGGTGGCGGCGGGGCGACTGGCGGCTCCCCGCCGCCTGCCTCGCGGTGGTCGCGCTCGCGTACGCCCCGTACGCCGCCGGCGTCGGGGCGGGCGTCCTTGGATTCCTCCCCGAGTACTTCGGCCGCGACGAAGACTTCAACGTCGGCCTGCGCTTCTTCCTCACCGAGGCGCTCGGGCTCGACGGCGAGCGCGTGCGCGCGCTCGCCATGCTGGTACTCCTGGCGGCGCTGCTGGCCGTGCTCCTGCGCGTCCGGCGGCGTAGGACCGAGGGCGCCGCCGGGATCGTCGGCGCCGGGCGCGCGGCCGCGGGCGCGTATCTGGCCCTCGTGCCGACGGCAATGCACCCGTGGTACGCGCTGTGGATTCTCCCGTTCGTCACCCTGGCGCCGTCGGCAGCCTGGATCTGGTTCAGCGGTGCGGTGTCGCTCTCCTACCTCGCCTACGCGTCGCTGCCCGAGGCCTTTCCCCTGTGGCTGCGTGCCGTGGAGTGGCTGCCGCTCTATGCCCTGCTCGGCTGGGAGGCACGCCGAGGCGCGCGTGGCTGAGCGGCGGGCGCCGATCGCCGTCGCCATCATGGCGAAGGCGCCGCGACCGGGTGAGGTCAAGACCCGGCTCTGCCCACCCCTGAGCCCGGCCCAGGCCGCCGACCTCGGCCGCGCCTTCCTGCTGGACAAGATCGCCCAGGTCCGCGCGCTGCCGGGCGTCACGCCGGCGATCGCGTTCACCCCCGAGGACGAGCGGGCGCTGTTCGCGCGACTGGCGCCGGGTTTCACGCTCGTGCCCCAGCGCGGTGACGACCTCGGCGCGCGTCTGCATTCGACGCTCGACGAGCTGCTCCGCCACGGCCACGCGGCCGCGCTCGCCATCGACAGCGACACGCCCACGCTGCCGTCAGAGCTCCTGGAGGAGGCCGTGAGGGTGTCCGGGTCGCGCGACGTCGACGTGGTGCTGGGCCCGACCGAGGACGGAGGCTACTACCTCGTCGGCATCCGCGCGGCCCATCGCGAGCTCTTCGACGCGATCCCGTGGTCCACGGCCGCGGTTCTGGCAACGACCCTGGCGCGCGCGCGCGCCGCGGGGCTCAGGACGGTGTGTCTGCCGGCGTGGTTCGACGTGGACACGCCCGCGGACCTCGAGCGGCTCCGCGCCGAGCTGGACGCGACGCCCGAAGGCGCCCGCGAGACGCGGCGGCTCCTCGCCGCCTGGCGCGTCTCGTAACGGCAGCCACCCGTCCGGGCGAACGTTGCGCGGCCGGGTGACCCGGCCCCCCGCGACGGGCGGCGGCTACACGAGCCAACGCGCGAGACGAGCCAGCGCGTTGCCGCGCGCGGCGGCATGCTCGACGTACGGCGCCAGGAACGCGTCGAGGCCGAAGCTGCGCCCGGCGCCGGTGATGAGGAAGAGGACCGGGAGCATGATCAGCATCGTGTAGGTCCAGCCCCACTCGTGCGGAACACTCAGGATGCCGAGCGTGATGTTGGCCGCCATGCCGATCGCGACCAGCGAGCCCAGCCGGGTGCCGAGCCCCAGGATCAGCGTGACGCCGATGAAGGTCTCGGTGATGAGCGTCATCCAGCCGAAGAAGGTCCAGTTGGGGATCAGCA
>JBOHQB010000164.1:0-1882 GCA_050731995.1 Candidatus Rokuibacteriota bacterium | reverse complement strand
GATGCGGAGCTCCCGGTCGACGCCGTCGATCCGCGTGTCGAGGCGACGGATCTCGGCAAGCACCTCGCCCTTGAGCGAGACCGTCTCGGTCCGGAGCGAGTCGATCCGGGTCGTGAGGTTCGCCTCGACGGCGTCGATCTTCTGCGTGAGCTTCTGGTCCACGGCGATGAGCCGCTGATCGAGCACGCGGATGTCGCCGCGGAGCGCATGCAGCTCCGGCGCGACGACATCCTGGATTGCTCTCTTGATCTGGTCGTAGACACCCACGGGCGCCATTCAATCAGCCCTCTCACGACGCGTCAACGTCGCGAACAGGATACGGCAGTCGCGCCGGGGCTTGTCGCGGATCATTTCCGCTCGCCCTCTGCCGCATAACGCACTCCGATCTGCGCGGCGTCCCCGGAGCCGGGCGCTCCACGCGTATCAGGACGTCGACGGCATGGTGACCGTCCGGGGGCGACTCGAGCCGGAGGCGGGCGCGGTGCTCATGAAGGCGCTAGCGGTGGCGCGGGAGGCGCTGTATCGGAAAACGCACGCGGGGCCCGGTAGCGGAAACGTTTCCGCCGGTTACGGCGAGGTGAGGCAGTTTCGGGCGACGGCGCCTGACCGCACTAGCCCACATGGGGATAGAGGAATCGGCCCGCGGCGCGGCGTAGCGGGCCCGGCAGGCGCGCGAGCACGCCGCGGGAGAGCGCCATCTTCCAGCCGGCGTCCGAGGTCGCGTGCGCGTCTCCAGGGGAGCGCCAGTAGGTGAGCGTGGAGCGCTCGGCGGCCAGATGCTCCTTGAAGGCGATGAGGCCGCGTTGTCGCGATCGGACCGGCCCAGATCGAGCTCGACCACGCCCGCGCGCTTGGCGTCCTCGATCGCCCTCCAGAAGAGGAAGGGCATACCGCCCAGCGCGTTCAGGCGCGCGTTGGACCCGCCGTACTTGTAGACGACGCGGAGGCCGTGAGCGAGCGTCAGGATGCCGGCGGCAGTGGACCGCCTCGCGGACCCGGAAGGTCGTCCTGTTCTAGTGCAGCGACGTCGCCGCGAATCCTCGGCACCAGCGTCAAGCGACCACGTGTCGGACGCCGACGCCGGCTGCTTCCGTCGGTCCATTACTCGACCGGAAGTCGCCGGAGCCGGACCCGCCCGTCTTGCACGGTCATGATCGCGCCGGCGAGCAGGTCCTTCTCCACACCCGGGAGCACTTCCTGTAGTACGGCGTTCACCCGCTCGACACGGGATGAGGACAGCCGTAGCGAGATCACCGACGGCACGGTTCTCCGCGAGAGGGCCACGGTCGCCGAGAAGTCGAGATCCTGTGTGAGAATGCAGCGCCCGTCGCGCGTGGCCGCCGCCACGATCGCCTCGTCTGTCGCGGTGGGGAGGAGCAGTTCATCGACCCGGACAACGTCGTGCCCGAGCGAACGGAGGAAGGCGACCGTCCTGGGCGCGATGTGCATGTCCGCCAGAAGCCTCATCCGAGCGGGGATGTCCGCTCGGTGGCGAGCCAGGCGCCGTACCTCGCCGCCTGGTACACGTCCTCCTCTTCGAGTTCCGGATACTCGCGGACGATGTCGCCGGCGGTGTAGCCATCGCCGAGAAGCTTGAGCACGAACTCCACCGTGATGCGGAGGCCGCGGATCGTGGGCCGGCCCTCGCAGACGCGCGGATCAACCTGGATGCGGTCCAGCATGGTGCCCTCCCTGACTCGTGAAGGTAAGACAGGCTAGAGGATAAATCCAGCCTTGCGCCGACAGGCTCCTTGCCTGGCTAGCCAATATGGGGATAGAGGAATCTGCCCGCGGCTCGGCGCAGCCCGCCGGGCAATCGCGCGATGACCCGTCGGGCGAGCGCCATCTTCCAGCCGGCGTCCGAGGTCGCGTGCGCGTCTCC
>JBOHQB010000163.1:0-15263 GCA_050731995.1 Candidatus Rokuibacteriota bacterium | reverse complement strand
CGACGAGTCTGCAGGGCAAGAGCGCCTTCCCCGAGACCCACGCGCTCTCGCTCGGCTCGGGCGGGCGCTCGATCAGCCAGCAGCTGCACTCCTTCCTGAACAACGCCGACCTGATCTTTGGAATCGGCTGCTCGTTCGCATCCACCAACTACGGGGTGGCCATGCCGAAGGGCAAGAAGCTCGTGCACGCCACCCTGGACCCGCTCGACATCAACAAGGACGTGCCGGTGGAGATGGCGCTCGTCGGCGACGCCGCGCTCACGCTCGACGCGCTGCTGGACGAGGTGCGAGACCGCCTGAAGGGCAAGCCGCGCGGCCGCCTGGGCGCGGTGACCGCCGAGATCGCCAAGCTCAAGGCCGAGTGGATGGCGCAGTGGATGCCGCGGCTCACGCAGAAAACCACGCCGCTCTCGCCCTATCGCGTGATCTGGGACCTGATGCACACCGTGGACGTGGCCAACACGATCATCACCCACGACGCGGGCAGCCCGCGGGATCAGCTCTCGCCGTTCTGGGAGGCCACGACGCCGCTCGGCTACATCGGCTGGGGCAAGACGACCCAGCTCGGCTACGGCCTCGGCCTCGCCATGGGCGCCAAGCTCGCCGCGCCGGAGAAGCTCTGCATCAACCTCTGGGGCGACGCGGCCATCGGCTTCACGGGCATGGACTTCGAGACGGCCGTGCGCGAGCGCATCCCGATCCTGTCGGTGCTGCTCAACAACTTCTCGATGGCCATCGAGCTGAAGGTCATGGCCAGGGCGACCGAGAAGTACCGCTCGACCGACATCAGCGGCAACTACGCGGACATGGCCAAGGCCTTCGGCGGCCACGGCGAGCGCGTGACCCAGCCCGACGACATCGTGCCGGCCATCAAGCGCGCGGTCGCCAGGACGCGCGAGGGGACGCCGGCCCTGCTCGAGTTCATCACCGAGAAGGCGGTCGATTTCTCGATCTTCTAGGGGATCACGCAATGGCCCTGAACCGGCGCGAGTTCCTCGAGGCGGCGCTGATACTCGGCGGCGCGCTGGCGCCGGCCGCCGCGGCGGCGCAGGCGGCCGCGCCGGCGTGCGGGAGTACCACGCGGTCCCAGACCGAGGGGCCGTTCTACAAGGCGGGCGCGCCGCGGCGGACGTCGCTCGTCGAGCCCGGGATGACCGGCGAGCGCATCGTCGTCGCCGGGCGCGTGCTCACGGCGGAGTGCGTCCCGATTCCCGGCGCGATCCTGGACGTCTGGCACGCCGACGACCGCGGCCATTACGACAACACGGGCTACCGGCTGCGCGGTCGCCTGGCGACCGACGATGCGGGGCGCTTTCGCTTCGAGACGATCGTGCCCGCCGCGTACGTCGGCCGGACGCGCCACTTCCACGTGAAGGTGGAGGCGCCCGGACGGCCGCCGCTCACGACCCAGCTCTACTTCCCGGCCGAGCCCGGCAACGCGCGCGACGGCATCTTCGATCCGGCCCTCGTCATGCGCGTGCAGGAGAGCCCGCAAGGGAAGGTCGCCGTGTTCGACTTCGTGCTCGCTCGATGACCGACTTCTCGAACCGCAAGCCCGAGCACCCCGTCGAACCCCTCTTCGTCCGCCGCTGGTCGCCGCGCGCGATGTCGGGGGAGCCGATTCCCGTGGCGGAGCTGATGCGCCTCTTCGAGGCCGCCCGCTGGGCGCCGTCGTCCTACAACGGTCAGCCGTGGCGCTTCCTGTGGGCGCGTCGCGACACACCCCACTGGCCGAAGTTCTTCGGGCTGCTCGGCGAGTCCAACCAGCGCTGGGCGCACCGCGCGGCGGCGCTGATCGTCGTCGTCTCGCGCACGCTCTTCGAGCACAACGGCCAGCCGGCACGGACCCACACGTTCGACGCTGGGGCCGCGTGGGAGAACCTCGCGCTGCAGGGCTCGGCGATGGGGCTCGTCGTCCACGGCATGCAGGGCTTCGACTACGAGCGCGCGCGGACGGAGCTGCGCGTGCCGGCCGAGTTCGACGTGGAGGCGATGATCGCCGTCGGCCGGCCGGGCCGGGTCGAGGACCTGCCGGAGCTGCTCCACGCGCGCGAAAAGCCGTCCCCGCGCAAGCCCGTCGCCGAGATCGCGCTCGAGGGCGGATTCCCCGGGTGAAGCACACTGGGCCGAGCACGAGGCGCGCCACGGCTTTGCCGGGGCGCGTCCGAGCGCTGGCCGGGGGAGTCCGAGGGGGGCGTAGCCCCCTTCGCTTGAAAGGGATGGGGCCGTATCGGGGCCCCCAGGGAGATCGGTGAGCGAGCGGACGGCCGAGGTCGTCGTCTGCGGCGCCGGCATCGCCGGGATCGCCGCCGCCTATCATCTGGCGGCGCGGCACGGCGTCCGCGACGTCGTCCTCGTCGACGAGCGGCCCCCGCTCTCGCTCACGAGCGACAAGTCCGCGGAGTGCTACCGCAACTGGTGGCCCGGTCCCGACGACGCGATGGTCGCCGCGATGAACCGGTCGATCGACCTGCTCGAGGAGCTGGCGCGCGAGACGGACAACGTCTTCCGCATGAACCGTCGTGGCTATCTCTTCGCGACCGCGGATCCTGCCCGCGTGCCCGAGCTCGTGCGCCGGGCGGAAGACGGCGCGCGCCTCGGCTCGGGATCCGTGCGGATTCACGCGAGCGCCTCGGGCGACTATCGGCCCGCGCCCGCCGACGGATTCGAAGGCCAGCCCGCGGGGGCCGACGTGATCACCGACCCCGTGCTGATCCGCCGGCATTTTCCGTGGCTCGCCGAGGACACGGTCGCCCTGCTCCACGCGCGCCGCTGCGGGTGGTTCAGCGGCCAGCAGCTCGGCATGTGTATGCTCGAGCGCGCGCGGGACAAGGGCGTGCGCCTCGTCGAGGGCCGGGTGGAGCGCGTCGAGACGGCCGGGGGACGCGTGAGCGCGGTGAGGATCGCGGCGCGCGACGGCGCCCGGACCGTCGCGACGCCCCGCTTCGTCGACGCGGCCGGCCCGTTCGTGAAGGACGTGGCGCGGCTGCTCGGCGTGGAGCTGCCCGTGTTCTGCGAGCGTCACGCGAAGGTCGCGCTCAACGACACGCTCGGCGCGATGCCGCGCGGGGCCCCGATGACGATCTGGATCGACCCGGTGCGGCTGCCGTGGTCGGACGAGGAGCGCGCCGAGCTCGCGCGCTCCCCCGAGCATCGCCGTCTGCTCGACGAGTTCCCGGCGGGCGTTCACGGGCGCCCCGAGGGCACCGGCGAGAGTCCGGTGGTCCTCCTCGTCTGGACGTACGACGTCGAGCCGGTCGAGCCGGCCTTCCCCATCGCGTTCGACCCGGCCTACGCCGAGATCGCGCTGCGCGGGATGTCCCGGATGGTCCCGGGCTTCGAGCGCTATCTCGCGCGGCTGCCGCGCGCGGTCGTCGACGGCGGCTACTACACCAAGACACGCGAGAACCGGTTTCTGGCATGTCCGCTCCCCATCGAGGGCGCGTACGTGATCGGCGCGCTCTCCGGCTACGGCCTGATGTCGTCGAACGTCGCGGCGGACCTGCTCGCGGCCCACGTGACGGGCGCGCCGCTGCCGCGCTGGGCGCCGGCGTTCAGCCTCGCGCGCTACGACGACCCCGAGTACCGCGCGCGGCTCGAGCGCTGGGGCGACTCGGGCCAGCTCTGAGCGAGGGAGGAGAGCTCTATGAAACATCGCATCGCGGTGATTCCCGGCGACGGCATCGGCAAAGAAGTCCTGCCCGAGGCGATCCGCGTCCTCGAAGCGGCGGGGACGAAGTTCGGCGTCGAGCTCGAGTGGACGCACTTCGACTGGTCGTGCGAGGTCTATGCGCGTACGGGGCGCATGATGCCGGAGGACGGCCTCGAGCAGCTCCGTCGCCACGAGGCGATCTTCCTCGGCGCGGTCGGCTTTCCCGGCGTTCCCGATCACGTCTCGCTCTGGGGACTCCTGATCCCGATCCGCCGGACCTTCCACCAGTACGTAAATCTAAGACCCGTGCGGCTGCTCAAGGGGGTGCGCTCGCCGCTCGCCGGGCGGGGTCCCCACGACATCGACATGGTGATCATCCGCGAGAACAACGAGGGCGAGTACTCGGAGATCGGCGGGCGTCTCTACAAAGGGACCGACGACGAGCTCGCCGTGCAGCAGGCGGTCTTCACGCGCCGCGGCTGCGACCGGATCATGCGCTACGCTTTCGAGCTGGCGCGCCGCCGGGCGCATAAGCACGTGACCTCGGCGACGAAATCGAACGGCATCATCCACTCGATGCCCTTCTGGGACGAGCGGTTCGCGGCGATCGCGCGGGAGTATCCGGACGTCAAGACGGCGCAGTACCACATCGACATCCTGACCGCGCACTTCGTCCAGCACCCGGACTGGTTCGACGTCGTCGTTGCCTCGAACCTCTTCGGCGACATCCTCTCGGACCTGGGTCCCGCGATCGCGGGCTCGATCGGGCTCGCGCCCGGCGCCAACATCAATCCCGAGAAGCAGGACCCGTCCATGTTCGAGCCCGTCCACGGCTCGGCGCCGGACATCGCGGGCAAGGGGCTCGCGAACCCGGTCGCGCAGGTCTGGACCGGCGCGCTCATGCTCGAGCACCTCGGCCATGCCGAGGCCGCGCGCGCCGTCGTCGGCGCCGTCGAGCGCCTCGTGGAGGAGGGCAAGACCCTGACCCGCGACCTCGGCGGCAAGGCGACGACGGCCGAGGTCGGCCGCGCGCTCGCGGCGCTCGTATGAGCGCGGGGCAGGCGGTGCGGAGCGGCGAGGCGGCGTGGCGGCCCCTCGAGACGCCCGGCGCCTCGGTGAAGGTAGTGCGAGCCGCAGGCCGGCCGTAGGAGCCGCAGCCAAAGGCGAGGCGACCCTGTGAAGGACGGCCGAGGCGAGCCTGCGAACACGGTGCTGCGCCACGATCGCGAGACGGGCGAGTCGACGGCGCTGGTGAGGTTCGAGGCCGGCACGCGCTTCCCCGCGCACAATCATCCCGGCGACCATCTCTACACGCCGCCGAACGGCACGCACGCGGCCTCGAGCGAGCGGGGCTGCGTGTTCCTCGTCACGCTCCCGAAGCCGGTCGAGATTCTGAAGGACTAGGCCGGCGGGCTAGTAGCCACGCGCGCGATCCACGACCGCGCGCAGCGGGCGGCCCGCGAGGAAGCGCTCGACGTTGTCCACGAACAGCCCGGCCACGAGATCGTCGCGCTGCGGGTGGAGCCCGCCGATGTGAGGCAGCACGGTGATGGAGGGCGTCGTCCAGAACGGGTGCTCGGGCGGCAACGGCTCCCGGCGGAAGACGTCGAGCACCGCCCCGGCGATCGTGCGGGCGCGTACGGCCTGGATCAGGTCGTCGTCGACGACGAGAGCGCCGCGCGCGAAGTTCAGCAGGTATGCCGTCGGCCGCATCGCGCGGAAGCGCGCCGCGCTCATGAAATCGCGTGTCTCGCGCGTGACCGGCATCAGGAGCAGGACGAAGTCGGACTGCGCGAGGACCTCGTCGGTCGCCTCCGGTGGGTAGACGCGCGCGACACCGGACACCGGCTCGGGCGTGCGCCGCGTGCCGATCACGACGAGCTCCAGGGCCGCGGCCTTCAGCGCGACCTCGCGCCCGATCGTGCCGAGGCCGAGAATACCGAGGGTCTTGCCGGCGAGTGGCTCGGAGACGCGGCGCGTCCAGCGACTGTGGACCTGATCGAGGGCGCAGGCGGCCAACGGCTTGGTCAGGCCGAAGAGGGCCGCGAGGATGTTCTCCGGCATCGAGACCCGGTGGACGCCGCGCGCGCAGGTGAGCGTCAGGCCTGGCCGCAGGTCGTCGCGCGCCAGCCAGTCCTCGGCGGCCGCGGTCATCGCCTGGATCCAGGAGAGATTCGGCATCCGCGCGATGAGGCCGGGCGCCGCGCGCCACGCGAGCATCGCGTCGGCCGCCGCGAGGACGTCGGGCGGCGGCTCGACATCGACGCGCGCGGCGTCGAACGCCACCCGGTCGGCGAGTCCCGCGCGCGCGAGCGCGTCGCGGTAGACGTCTGCCTCGTTCACCCACAGGAGGATGCGTGGTCGGGACACGGGAGAGCGAGCCTATCACGCTTGACAGGCGGCGACGGAGCGTTTACAAGTCTCGCGGCGTGGTTTTGACCGGCAGGATCGGGAACCCCCAGGTGCTGCGGGCCGACCGCGTCGCGGGCGCGGCGCTCGCCCTGCTCGGTGTCCTCACCATCGTCGCGAGCCGGGCCCTTCCGTTCGGCTCGCTGCGGAACCCCGGCCCGGCCTTCGTGCCGCTGGTGCTGGCGATCCTCCTCATCGGCCTCGGTATCGCGATCACGGCGTTGGGGCGGTCGAGCCCGCGCCTGTCCGAGATCGGCTGGACCGAGGCGCGCCACGCCGTCGCGATCTTCGTCGCCTGCGCCTTCGTTGCCGGCGCGCTCGAACGGCTCGGCTACCGGATCACGATGTCGCTGATGGTCTTCGGCCTGCTCTGGCTCGTCGAGAGGAAGCGCGTGCTCTTCGCCGCCGTCTTCGCGGTGGGCCTCTCGGCCGCGACGTACTATCTCTTCTCCACCGTCCTACGCGTACCGCTGCCGCGTGGGCCGATGGGCTTGTAGGCGCGCCGTGCTCGAGACCCTCGGCAACCTCGGCACCGGCTTCGCGGTTGCGCTCTCGCCGGGTGTCCTCTTCTACGGATTTCTCGGCTGCCTCGTCGGCACGCTCGTCGGCGTCCTGCCGGGCGTGGGGCCGCTGGCGGGCATCAGCCTGCTGCTCCCCGCGACCTTCGGCCTCGACGCGACGCGCGCCGTCGTGATGCTCGCCGGCATCTACTACGGCGCGATGTACGGCGGCTCGACGACGTCCATCCTCATGCGCATCCCGGGCGAGGCGGCGTCCGTGATGACGTGCATCGACGGTTACGCGATGGCGCGCAAGGGGCGGGCCGGGCCGGCGCTCGCGATCGCCGCGGTCGGCTCGTACGTCTCCGGCACCGCGTCCGTCGTCGGCCTCATGTTGCTGGCCCCGCCGCTCGCGGCGTTCGCGCTGCGCTTCGGGCCTCCGGAGTACTTCGCGCTGCTGACGCTCGGGCTCCTCGTGCTCGCCTACATGTCGACCGGGCCGATGCTCAAGTCCCTCGCGATGGCGGTGCTGGGCCTCCTGCTCGGCCTGATCGGCATCGACCAGATGACCGGGTACTTCCGCTACGCGTACGGGATCGTCGAGCTCGGCGACGGCATCGGCGTGGTTCCCGTGGCGGTCGGGCTCTTCGGCCTCGGCGAGATCCTCGCGACGGCGGGACAGGCGACGCCGCCCGAGGTCATCCGGCCGCGCTTCCGTGAGCTCCTGCCGTCGCGGCAGGAGTGGCGCGACTCTGCGTGGCCGATCACACGGGGAACGGTGCTCGGCTTCTTCATCGGGATCGTCCCGGGCTCCGCCCACATCATCTCGTCGTTCGTCTCGTATGCCGTGGAGAAGAAGCTCTCGCGCCACCCGGAGGAGTTCGGCCGGGGCGCCGTTGCCGGCGTCGCCGGCCCCGAGTCGGCGAACAACTCGGCGACCTCCGGCGCGTTCGTGCCGATGCTCGCGCTCGGTGTGCCGTCGGGGCCCGTCCCCGCGGTCCTGATCGCTGCGATGATGGTCCACGGCGTCGCGCCGGGACCGCTCCTGATCCAGGAGCAGCCGCAGCTCTTCTGGGGCTTCATCGCGTCGATGTACGTGGGCAACGTGATCCTCCTGGTCCTGAACCTCCCGCTCGTCGGCCTCTTCGTGAACGTGCTCCGCGTGCCGTACCCGATCCTCTATCCGACGATCGTCCTCTTCTGCATCCTCGGCGTGTACGCGGTGAACTCGAGCGTCGTCGAGGTGTGGATCATGGTCATCATGGGCGCGCTCGGCTACGTGCTCCGCAAGCTCGATCTCGAAACGGCGCCGATCGTGCTCGGCGTCGTGCTCGCGCCCATGATCGAGGTGAGCCTGCGCCAGTCGCTCGCGATGTCGGCGGGCAGCTACGCGATCTTCGCTCAGCGCCCGATCACGGCGACGCTACTCGGCGCGAGCGTCGTTTTTTTGTTGCTCGGTCTCCGCCCGCTGCTCACGCGCGGGCTCGACTGGCGCGCGCGCTTGGCGCTCGCCGAGAAGGGGGAGAAGACATGAGACGCGTCATTGCCGTCGCTGCGGCGCTCCTGTTGACGTCCGCCGCGTGGGCGCAGGAGCCGTACCCGACCCGGCCCATCACCCTCGTGGCGCCGTTCCCGCCGGGCGGCGTCGCCGACCTCACCGCGCGGCCCGTTGCCGCCGCGATGGAGAAGATCCTCAAGAGCCCCGTGGGCGTCGTCAACAAGACCGGCGCCGCCGGCGCCGTCGGCATGCAGTTCGTCGCGACCGCCCGGCCCGACGGCTACACGCTGCTGCTGGCGCTCTCGTCCATCTCGATCATCCCGGAGGCGGACAAGCTCTTCGGCCGGCCGCCCGCGTTCACCGTGGATCAGTTCGAGCCGCTCGCGCTGATCTCGGCCGACCCAACGATCCTGGTCGTGCGTGCCGAGAGTCCGTGGAAGACGGCGCGGGAGTTCATCGAGGACGCGCGGAAGCGGCCGGACCAGATCTCGTACTCGTCATCCGGTGTGTACGGGACGCTCCACATGGCGATGGAGCTCCTGTCGCACGCGGCGAACGTCAAGCTGCGTCACGTGCCGTTCCAGGGCGCCGGACCGGCGCTCACCGCGATCCTCGGCGGCCACGTGGACGCGCTGGCTTCGGGGCCGGTGGTCGTCCTGCCCCACATCAAGGCGGGCAAGCTGCGGGCCCTGGCCGGGTGGGGGGACAAGCGGGTGGCCGCGCTGCCGGAGGTGCCGACGTTCAGGGAACTTGGATACCCCGCGGCGGAGTTCTACATCTGGGCCGGGCTCTTCGCACCCAAGGGCACCCCGGAGCCGGTCGTCGCGAAGCTCCGTGACACGCTTCAGCGGGTCGTCAACGACCCGGATTTCAAGGCGGCGATGGACAAGCAGGAGACGCCGATCGCCTTCAAACAGGGCGCGGAGTTCAAGCGGTTCTTCGACGCCGACGCCGAGCGCCTGGCCGAGGGCGTGCGGCGGGTGGGCAGGATCGAGACGAAGTGAGCCCGTCGAACCCAGGAGGATCAGACTGATGAAGCACGCAAAGTTGATGAGCCTCGTCGTTGCCCTCGTCGTCGGAGCCGTCGTCCTGAGCGCCGCCGTCGCGAGCGCCCAGGGGCCGCCGCCCTACGGGCCGGCCATCACGCTCGAGCAGGCCAAGAAGGCGATGGCCGCCGCCGAGGCCGAGGCGGCGAAGAACAAGTGGAACGTCGTCATCGCGATTCTCGATTCGGGCGGCAACCTCGTCATGCTCCACCGCATGGATGACACGCAGTTCGGCTCGATCGAGGTGGCCAAGAGCAAGGGCCACACGGCCGTCGCCTTCCGGCGCCCGACGAAGGTGTTCCAGGACCTGATCGCGCAGGGCGGCGCGAACCTCCGGCTGCTGAATCTCCAAGGCGCCAGCATGCTCGAGGGCGGCGTGCCGATCGTGATCGGCGGCAAGATCATCGGCGGCATCGGGGTCTCCGGCGTGACGTCGCAGCAGGACGCGCAGATCGGTCAGGCGGGCGCCGACGCGGTGAAGTAGTCGCGCGCGGCGGGGGGCGCGCGCCCCCCGCAGCCGCTCACCCCGCGCTCTTCAGCAGCTCCTCCGCGACGCGCTTGACGTCGGCCGCCTCGATCTGGCCCTTGTGGGTCTTCATGACGTCGCCGACGAGCCGGCCGACCTGCTTCGGATCGGCGATCGCGAGCGCGGCCAGCCGCTCCTTCACGAGGGCGCGCAGCGCCTCGTCGTCCAGACCCTTCGGCAGCCAGCGTTCGCAGAACGCGATCTCGAACCTGAGCTGCGTCGCCTGCGCGGCACCGCGCTCGCCCAGCTTCTCGTACTCCGCCAGCGCCTTTTGCAGCTGCTTTCGGTAGGCGCCGATCACGTCCGTGACGAGCGCGTCGTCGACGGCGCCCGCGAAGCCCTTGGCGGTGCGCCGCTCGGTGAGCCGCGTCTTGAGCATGCGGATGACGTCCGCGGTGCGCGCGTCCTTGTCGCGGATCGCCTGCGTCAGGCGATCGGTCAGCTGCTGCTCGAGGGCCATCGGGCCTCCTGTGGGATCGCCGCGCGCTACCGGGCGCCGAAGCCACGCGCCATGAGGGCGGCGACGAAGACCATCACGACGACGAGCGCCATCTCGATGTGGTTGACCGCGTAGAGGGCGGCGGCGCGCGACGTGTCGGGCATCTCGCCCCGGCTGCGACGCGCGCGCCAGCGGATGAACGTCGTCATCGGCCAGATCTCGAGAATCACGATGGCGACGAAGAGCGCCATCTTCGTCCAGAAGAGGTGCGAGTGCAGGTAGAAGGCCGAGCCCTTCTCGAGCCCCGCGAAGGCGCGCGCGAGACCCGTGACCAGCCACAGACCGGCGGCGACGCCCCAGATATTGTCGGCGACGAAGAGGCGACGGAGGCCGTCGGCGTCGAGGCGGCCCTTGAGCGCCCGCCCTCTCAGATAGACCGCCGGAAGTCCGAGCGCCAAGGTGAGCAGGTGGAGCGCCGAGACGACGGCGGAGATCACGGCTCGATTGTAACGGATCGCGCGCGCGCCGTGACCTTCACCAGCGCGCGCCTCCCGAGGACGGGCGAGCCGGAATCGACAGTCAGCGTCTCGGCCCGACGTAGCCCAGGCGCCGGTCGCGCAGGCGGCGCGCGGGGTCGCGTCGCCGGGCCGGGCCGTACCCGCCGCCGCCCGGCGTCGCGATCAGGGCGCGGTCGCCGCGGCGGAGGACGTGCTGCTTCCGGTTGTCCACGCGGCGGCCGTTGAGCCTCACGTCGCCGAGTCCCCCCGGTCCGCCCCCGGCGAACCCCGGCGCCGGATACGTCGTGCGCTCGGCCATGAAGGACAGGACGATCGGCGCGTCCGACTCGGACTCGATCAGGATGTCCTGGCCGAGGCCGCCCCTGAAGCGACCGGCGCCGCCGGAGCCCGGACGCAGGCGCTTGTAGTGGATGAACAGGGGGCTGTTGCGCTCGGCGATCTCCACCGGCGTGGAGGAGATGTTGCTCGGCCACGAGAGCACGTTCTCGCCGTCCTTGCGCGACGTCGCCCCCATGCCGCCGTTGAAGAAGAGCACGTTGGTGTAGGGCCGCCCGCCCGGACGGACGCCCGACTGCGTGACCGCCCACAGCGGCGAGCCCGCGCCCGCCATCACGCGATCGGGAATGACGCGATGGAGCGCGCCGAGCACGAGGACCGGCACGTAGTGGCCCGTCACTGCCCGGCTGACGACGGCCGCGGGGAAGCGCGGGTTCAGCAGCGAGCCCTCGGGCGCCACCACCTTGACGGGGCGGTACATGCCTTCGTTGTTCGGCAGGGTCGGCAGGAGCGCGCAGCGGACGGCGTACGCCGTCATCGCGTAGGTGTAGGCGTACACGCAGTTGATCGCGCGCGGCTGCTGCGGCGAGGTTCCGGTGTAGTCGCAGACGATCTCGTCGCCCGCGACGGTGACCGCGACCCTGAAGTCGAACGGCGCGTCCACGCCGTCGGTGCGGAAGCCGTAGCGGTACGTGCCGTCGGGCACGGCGAGGATCGCGGCGCGCATCGCATGCTCCGCGCGCGCGAAGAGCTCGTCGCCGAGGTCCGCGAGCGTATCGAGGCCGTAGTCGTCCATCAGCGCGAGCACGCGGTGCTCCATCAGCTCGTTGGCGCTCGCCTGGGCCCAGATGTCGCCGACCGTCTGGTCAGGCGTGCGGACGTTGGCCCGGACGAGCTCGAGCAGCGTCGTGTCGGGCCGCCCTTCGCGCACGAGCTTGGTCAGGGGCAGGTGGAGCCCCTCCTCGAAGATCTCGCGCGCCTCGATCGCGCGCACCCGGCCGCCGATGTCCGGCATGTGCGCCGTCGTCGCCGAGAACGCGACCAGACGATCGCCCCGGAAGATCGGCTTCACGAGCGACACGTCGCTCATGTGGCCCGTGCCCATCCAGGCGTCGTTGGTGATGAGCACGTCGCCGGGGCGGATCCCGTCGGGTCCGAGCGCCTTCAGAAAGTGCCGCACGGTCGCCGGCAGGGTGCCGATGAACGAGGGGATCGAGCCGCTGTTCTGGGCGAGCGCGTATCCGCGCGCGTCCGTGAGGACGCACGCGAAGTCGTTCGCCTCGTTGGAGAGCGTGGAGAAGGACGTGCGCACGATCGCCTTCGCCGCCTCGTCGACGACCGAGATCAGCCGCGTCCAGAGGACCTCGAGCGTGACCGCGTCGAGGACGGTCAAGACGGGGCCTCCGGCAGCGTCACGATCAGGTTGCCGCTCGGCGCGACACGCGCACGCCCGCCCGGCCCGACGACGAGCGTCGAGCCCTCCTCTTCGACGACGGCGGGGCCGTCGAAGGTCTCCCCAACGGCGAGCCCGACGCGGTCGTACACGGTCGTCTCGGTCCAGCCGCTCGCCTCCGGGAACCACGCGCGGCGTCGGCCCTTGACGGCCGCCCCCGTGGTGGCGCGGCGCCCCTCGACGGCGACGTCGGCGCCGGCGACCGGCGCCCGGACCGCGACGCGCACATTGAGGAACTCGACGGGCACGTTCGGCGGCGTGAGCGCGAATTTCTCGCGATACGCCGCCTCGAAGGCGGCGACGAGCGTGCCGCGGCACGACTCGGAGTCGTCGTACGGGCCCGGGGGGAGGTCGACGACGAGGTCGAAGCCCTGGCCGAGGAAGCGGCCGTCCGCCAGCCGGCGCACCGTCGCGGTTTCGAGCTTGAGGCCGGTGTCCGCGAGCACCGCGCGCGCCTCGCCCTCGAGGCGACGGAACGCCCGCTCGAGCGCGCTCACCCTGCCGCGGTCGAGCCGGATGCCGACAGTGGCGACGCGGTCGACGCGCGCCGGCGCGACGAGCAGGCCGAGTGCGGAGGCGACACCCGCCGACGGTGGGCAGATCACGCGCGCGAGCCCGAGCTTCCTCGCGACGCCCCAGGCGTGACCGGGCCCGGCGCCGCCCGTGCAGAGGAGCGCGTAGTTGCGCGGGTCGCGCCCGCGCTCGGCCACGTGGACGCGCGCGGCCGAGGCCATGGACTCGTTGACGATGTCGTGGATGCCCCACGCGACCTGTGTGGGCTCGAGCCCGACGCGCGCGGCGAGCCGGCCCACCGCCGTGCTCGCTGCCTGGACGTCCACCCGCATCGTGCCGCCGGCGAACCAGTCGGGATTCAGGTAGCCGAGCAGGAAGTCCGCGTCGGTGACGGTCGGCTCGGCGCCGCCGAGGCCGTACGCCGCCGGTCCGGGCCGGGAGCCCGCGCTCTGCGGCCCGACTTTCAGCAGCCCGAGCTCGTCGACGCGCGCGATCGAGCCGCCCCCGGCGCCGATCTCGATCAGCTCGATCGTGGAGATGCGGATCGGCAGCCCGCTGCCCTCGACGAAGCGGCGCTGGCGCGCGGCCTCGAAGGCATACGCGGTGAGGGGCTCGCCCCCGTCGACGAGCGAGAGCTTCGCCGTCGTCCCGCCCATGTCGAAGGCGAGGAGGCTGCCGCCGCTGTCCTCGCGGCCGAAGAACGCGGCCGCGATGGCGCCGGCCGCGGGGCCGGACTCGAGCATCTGGACCGGCGCGCGCCGCGCCTCCGCGACGTGCGTGAGGCCGCCCGACGAGAGCATGAGCAGGAGCGGTGCTCCAATCCCGGCCTCGGCGATTCGCTCTGCGAGGAGCGCCAGGTATCGCTCTGCCAGCGGCTTGACGTACGCGTTCGCGACGGCCGTCGACGCGCGCTCGTACTCGCGGATCTCGGCGGCGACCTCGTGCGATGCGGTGACCGCGATGCCCGGGAAGCGCCGGGCGATCGCACGGGCCGCCTGGGCCTCGTGTCGCGGATTCGCGTACGCGTGGAGGAAGACGATGGCGATCGAGGTGACGCCGTGCGCAACCAGGCGGCCCGCCTGGGCCACCGCCTCCCGCACGTCGAGCCGCCGCCGCACGCGGCCGTCGGCGCCGACGCGCTCGCGCACCTCGAGGCGCAGGTCGCGGGGCACGAGCGGCGCGACCTTCTCGATGGAGAGGTCGTACAGCTCGAACTTCCGCTCGCGCCCGATCTCGAGCGTGTCGGCGAAGCCGGATGTCGTGATAAGACCCGTGCGCGCGCCGGTGCGTTCGATGAGCGCGTTGGTGAAGAGCGTGGTGGCGTGCACGACCCGGACGAACTCTGTCGGATCGATCCGTGCGTCGCGCAGCAGCGCCGCGACGCCGTCGGCCACGGCACGCGCGGGATCGTCGTGGGTCGTCAGCACCTTGCGGCTGACCTGGCGCCCGGCCGCGTGATCGTAGACGACGATGTCGGTGAAGGTGCCGCCGATGTCGACGCCGAGGGAGTGGCTCACGTTCGGGAGATCTTACGCCCGAACCGGGCCTCGACGACGTGGGTCACGCCGGAGAAGTCCTCGGCGCCCCAGCCCGCGCGCTGGCCCTCGGCATACGCCGCGAGCGTCTCGCGGAGGATGGGCATGTGCGCGAGCGCCGACCCCGCCATCTCGCTCGCGAGCGTCACGTCCTTGAGCATGAGGTCGAGCGTGAACGTCGGCGAGAAATCGCCGGCGACCACGCGCTCGGCCCGCCGGTCGAAGTAGGTCGAGTAGCCCATCCCGCCGCCCTTGCGGACGACCTCGATGTAGGTCGTCGGATCGACGCCGAGCGCCGTGCAGAGCGCCAGCGACTCGGCGACGGCGACCGCGTTGACCGCGCCGAGCGCGTTGTGCAGCAGCTTGATGCGGTTCCCCGTCCCCGACGCGCCGACGTGGAGCGTGAGTCGTCCGATCACCGCGAGCATGGGCTCGACGCGCGCGAGCGCCCCGCGTTCGCCCCCGACCATGAAGAAGATCTCCCCCGACTCCGCCTGCGGCGCCGAGCCGAGCATCGGGGTGTCGAGATGAGTCACGGACCGGGGCCGCGCCGTCGCGTGGATCGCCTGCGAGGTCTCAGCCCGCACGGTCGAGCAGTCGCAGGTGACGAGGCCCGGCCGCGCGCCCGCGAGGACGCCCGACGCGCCCAGGTACGTCTCCGTGACGATGGCGTCATTCGGAAGCGCGGTGAAGAGGGCATCCGCCCGCGCGGCCACGTCGCGCGGGCTCGCGTGGGCGGTCACGCCCGGGACCGCCGCGGCACGCGCGAGCGCGTCCGGCGCCGCGTCGAACGCGTGCACCGGATATCCCGCCCGCGCGAGGTTCCGCGCCATCGGGAACCCCATCCGGCCGAGGCCGATGAAGCCGATCGGAGTCGCTGTCGGTGTGTTCATGCCGC
>JBOHQB010000162.1:0-9064 GCA_050731995.1 Candidatus Rokuibacteriota bacterium | reverse complement strand
GGCGCGGGGCCGCCCGGACGCGGAGCGACGCCGGTGCCGCCCTCCCAGGTCGCGCGGATACGGAACTGCTCGCGGTCGCGCCCGCGCGTGACGGGTGACGCGAACTCGACGTTCATCAATCGCGGCGAGTTCTCGAGGATCGGGATCAGGACGCTCGCGGTCTGCGCCTGGCCCGTGAGCTCGACGCCCTTGGGCTCGAGCGTGAGCGAGGTGAGCCACGCGTCGCCGGGGAGGATCTCTGTCAGCTCGCGCAGCACCGGGAGCGGCCGGAGCGCGGCGCCCTGCACCGCGTCCACGGTCTCGAGCACGCGCCGCTTGCGTTTGAGCTCGCGGTCCACACGCTCGACGGCGCGGAAGTCGGGGTCGATCCGGGCGAGCTCGGCGCTGACGTGCGTGAGGTGGCGTTGCTCGAGGAAGGTCGGCGTCAGCAGCGCGCCGATGCCGAGCAGCGCCATCGCGGCGAACGACACGGCGGTGAGCCGCTGTGCCCGGGTCAGCCGCCAGGGCCGGAGCGGCGCCGGGAGCAGGTCGAGCGGTCGGGCGCCGCGGCGCGACGCGACGGCGAGGGCCAGCATGAAGGCGCCTCGCGAATCGGCCGGCAGCGCCGCGAGGCGCCGCCGCGCGGGCGGGTTCCAGGCCGGCTCGCCGACGGGCGCGCCGAGCTGCGCCAGGGCGGTGTCGGCGCCCGCGGCGTCGCCGGACCGCCAGACGGCGTCGAGACTCCGCCAGCGAAACGCGATGAGCGTTCGCTGGATCTCGTCGGTGACGACCGCGCCGTCCACGCTCGGGATTCCGCGGCTGAGCGCGAGCGCGCCGTCGGCCAGGAACAGCAGATCGGTTTCGCCCTCGGCGCGGTGCGCCCAGACGATCCGCTTGCCCTTCGGCGGCCGCGCCAGCGCCACGAGGTCGTGCGCCGCGACGGTGAGCGATAGCGGCCGGAGCCGCGCGTCGGCCGCGACCCGTAGCACGGCCTCCACGACACGCCGGTCGGCCGCGGCAACGAGGACACGCGCGCCGCCCTCGGCGGGCTCGCCGCTGGCGGCGGCCGGGATCGGGACGAAGTCGAACGGCGCGTCTTCGGTCGGAAAGGGCAGGTGACGGTCGAGCTCGAAGCGCACCATGTCGGCGAGCTCTCCGGCGACCGCGGGAAGGTCGATCGGCTTGACGAAAACCTTGCCGCGCGCCAGACCGAGCGCCACGCTGCGCGGCGCCAAGCCGCGCGCCGCCAACGCCTCGCGGAGCCCTTCGGCGGGGGCCTCTGCCTGGACGGTGAAAGCCTCGACGCCGGCGCCACGAAGCGCGGCGCCGACGAGCCGGTCACCGAGCAAGACAATGGCCAGCCTCGTGGCCGAGAAATTCATTCGTTTACAGTAACATGGCGGGGTCTGACTTGGAGAATCACGCGAGCCTCATCTCAGCCCGGACCACTCCAGCACGGCCACCGTTTCCCCGGCCCCCGCCGTCTGTTTCTGGACGATCGCGACGAGGCGGGCGGCGGGCTTGCCGTCCACCCACCCCTCCGCCTCGATCCGGAAGGTGCGGGAGACCACCGCTAGCCCTCGCCCCCCGAAGCGCGGAGGCACCTGTGTGTAGGGGGTCTGTCGCCGCGCCTGTCCGATCTCCGAGATCTCGGCCGGCGAGAGGGCCAGCGCGGCCAGCACCTCCGGCGGGGCCGTGTTGATGTTGATCTGGCCCGTGGTCTTGACGGTCGTGAGGTCCGCGAGACCGGGACGGTCGCCGGCGCCTTTGAACAGGGCCGGGGTGACGCCGCGGATCTGGAGAAGCTCGCGGAGCGAGTCGAGGTTTCCGTTCTTGGAGTGGTAGGGGCGGGGCAGCTTCAGGTAGTAATCTTCGCTCTCGGCGCCGTTGAGGCGATGCTCCTCGTTCGGATCCCGCCAGTCTTGAAGACTGTCGCCGATCACGTCGCGCTCGCGCCTGTCGACGCCGAGCACTTCGAGGAGGCGGTTCACGCGGTCGGGCGCCGACGTGTTGAGGTTCAGGCGGCCTTCCTCGTCGGTGATGCGATACGAAAACTCGCCGCCGCCCAGCTTGACGCGGCTCCGCGCCAGACGCTCGAGCGGGCGGCGATCGGCGGCGAAGAAGGTCAGCTGGCCGTCGTCGTCGAGGGCCACCCACTGGCCCTGGCCCACGATCTCGCGCACCGCCTGCTCCAGCGCCGCCTCGGCCAGGAAGCCCCCGGCGACGGCGGCCTTGTAGCCGCGTACCGCGGCCGCCTCGAGCCGCATCGAATACGCGAACTCCGCGCCGATCGCGACGAGAAGCGCCAGGACCAGCAGCACCGCGAGCAGGGCGAAGCCGCGCTCGTTTTTCATGCGGGCGGCGTCATGCGGAGCGGCACGGTGATCGACGGCAGCGGGCGCTTGGCCCCGCCGCCGAGGGTGGAGCCGACGCTCACGCGGACCGCGCGCGGCGTCGTCTTCTCGGTGTCGCCGCTCCAGGCATCGCGCCACGTTCCGTCCTCGCCGAGGTAGGAAAGCTCGAGCGTGCTGACCGCGTCGTCGCGCAGCACCACCGCCGCCTCCTTGAAGGGCTCGTAATTCGGCAGCGCGCGCTGGCTGACGACCAGGGCCGGCGGGTCGCCGTCCAGCGTGATCACGACGGCGGTGAACGCGATGGGCTCCGGGAAGGGGAACGGCGCCGCGCTGGTGACGAACTCGAGACGTGTCTGGGTGCCGTTGAAGAGGATCACCGGCTGGGGCGGCTGGCCGATCGAGGCACGGTACGGGTAGGCCGCCGAGACGGCGCGCGCGAGCGCGACGGCCAGCGTGCGCGCGTGCTGGTGCGCCTCGGCCCGGTCCTCGCCCTGACGCCACGCAGCCGCGCCGACGCGCAGACCGCCGAAGGCGATCGCGAGGAGCGCGCCGACGATGGCGAGCGCCAGGATCAGCTCCAGCAGCGTGAAGCCGCGGGCGTTCCCGCCGCGCGTCATCGGGACGGGACTCCGGTCGTCGCTGCCGCGGGCCGCGCACGGTCGGCCGCCTCGGCCGCCGCGGACATCGTCCGCAGCGTCGTCACCTCGACGCGACGGCTGCCGCCCCACATCACCTGGACCGTGATCTCATAGACGTGCCACCGCGGCTGGGCCGTGCCGGCGGGCTGGAGATCGGGCGCATCCACGGCCTTCGTCGTGCGCTCCCAGCGGAAGACACCCTCCGTGCCCTCGTCGCGGCCGGCGACCGGGACGAGCGTCTCGCGCGCCTTCTGGTCGGCGAGCGCCATCGCCTCCTGGTGGTCGCCCGAGAGCTTCAGCAGGCGCAGCCCCTGCGCGAAGCCCTGGATCGTGACGACGACGGCGAGCGAGAGGATCGCGAGGGCGACGAGGACTTCGAGCAGCGTGAAGCCGCGCTCGCGTTTGCGGCCGTGGGCAGGGGTGTGCCTGGCGATCCGCGAGTTGCAACCCGCGTGCTCATATCGATTGCGCGTGGCTGCGCCAGCGGTAGGGCCAACGGATCGCCCAGCACACCCCCGCCCCCCGGCCGCGAGTCGAATCACGACTCTGCCCCCACCCCAAGCCCCTGCCGCCCGGCCGCCAACGGATTTCCTGGCACGGCCCTGCGCTCCCACCCCACGGGCCGTCGCCGTCATTCGCGGATCACGCGGACGCGGCTGGTGACGGGATCGACGGTCACGCGCCAGGCGCTGTCGTTCGCGACGAGGCGAAACTCGCCGCCGGTCGAGGCGCCGACCGGGTCGAAGCCCACGGTGAGGCCGACTCCGTCGATGCGCACGCGGTCGGAGAGCACGCGCGTCTCGCGCACCTCACCGTCGGGTCCACCCTCGCGCACGCTGACGCGGCGGGCCGCCGGCTCCACGACAACCGCGTGCGGCACGCGCGACGTGACGGCGAGCTCGCGCGCGTGGCGGAGGGTCGCGGCGAAGCCCGCGAGCTCGGCGCGGGTCCGCAGCGTCTCGAGGCTCCGGCCGATGGTCGGCGTGACCACGCCGAGGACGACGGCGATGACGATGAGCGTGACCAGCAGCTCGAGGAGGGTGAACCCCGCCTGGCGCCGGCGCTCTACTTCTTCTCCGGCTCCCATGACGTGACGTCGGCGTTCTCGCCCTCGCCGCCCGGCTGCGCGTCGGCGCCCTCGGACCAGAGGTCGTACTCGCCGAACTGCCCGGGACAGCACCGGTACTTGTAGGAGTTGCCCCACGGATCCTTGGGCAGCGCCTTCTTGAGATATGGGCCGTTCCAGTTCGGCGCGCCGGGATTCTTGTTGAGCGCCTCGAGGCTCTGCGCGGTCGTCGGGTAGGCGCCGACGTCGAGCCGGTACTGGTCGAGCGCCGCGCCGAGCAGCTCGATCTGCGCCTTCGCCGTCTTCTGCTTGGACTCGCCGATGCGGCCGATCAGCCGCGGCCCCACGAGGCCCACCAGCAAGCCGAGCACGATGATCACGACGAGCAGCTCGATCAGCGTGAACCCGCGCTGATCCCGCGAGATCCGGGCCGGAGTGGCGGCCGGAGGCGGGGGTGGTGCGGAGAATCCGTTGGCCCTACACGTGGCGAAGGCTCGCCCAGTCGACATGAGCACGCTCGCTGCGGCTCGCGGATTCGCAGCGCCGCCCCCGCCCCCGGCCGCCACTCCGGCCCGCCGCGGCGCGATCATAGCGGGATCTCGTTGATCGAGAAGATCGCGAGCATCATCGCCACGACGATGAACGCTACGAGCACCCCCATGCCGAGAATGATCGCCGGCTCGAGCAGGCCGAGCAGCCGTTTCAGATCGGCGCGCACCTCGCTCTCGAACGTGTCCGCCACCTTGAGGAGCATCTCCTCGAGCCGCCCCGTCTCCTCGCCCACGCGCACCATGTGCACGGCGAGCGGCGGAAACAGCGCGAGCTGGTCCATGGCGGCGGCGACGGTGCCGCCGCGCTTGACGCCTTCGGACAGCCGCGCCACGGCGACGCCGAAGGCCTGGTTCGACATCATGTCGCCCACGACGCCGAGGGCGCCGAGCATCGGCACGCCGCTCTTGAGCATCGTGCCGAGCGTCCGCGCGAAGCGCGCCGTCTCGACCTTCCGGGCGACGGGTCCGAACAGCGGCAGCCGGAGCCGCGTCTGGTCCCACGCCAGCCGCCCCTCGGTCGAGGACGTCCAGAGCCGCCACGCCAGCACGCCGGCCAGGAGCACGCACGCGAGGAGCCACCACCACTCGCGCAGGCCGCTGCTGACCGTCAGGAGGATTTGCGTAGGCAGCGGGATCGTCTGGCCGAGGTCGCTGAAGATCGAGGCGAACCGCGGAATGACGAAGGTCAGGAGGAAGACGATCGCGCCCGCGCCCACGAGCGTGATGACGAGCGGGTAGGCGAGCGCCGTGACGACCGCCTCGCTGAACTGTGCGCGCGCCTCGAGGAACTCCGCGAGCCGCCGCAGCGAGACCTCGAGCACGCCGCCCTTCTCGCCCGCGCGCACCATGTTGATGTAGAGGCGCGAGAAGGGGCGCGGGTGGTGCTTGGCGAGCGCGTCGGACAGCGACGCGCCGCCGCGCACGGAGCGGAGCAGGTCGCCGACGATCGTCTTGACCCGCGGGCTCGGCGCCAGCTCCTCGAGGATCGCCAGCGCGCGATCGAGCGGCAGCCCGGCCTCGAAGAGCGTGGCGAGCTGCTGGGTGAGCGCCAGCAGATCGCGCCCGCGCACGCGCGCGCTCCCGCCGAGCGCGAGCCACGGGACGCGGCCGCCCTGCTCGGCCACGCGGATCGGAAAGTACGCCTCCCGGTGCAGGCGGTCGACCACGGCGCGCGCGTCGGGCGCCTCCATCACGCCGTCCACCGTCTGGCCGCGCCGGTCCGCGGCGCGGTACACGAAGACGGGCATGCGCTCAGGCGTCTTCCTGGGTCACGCGCAGCACTTCTTCCACGGTCGTCACGCCCTCGCGGGCGCGGGCCCAGCCGTCCATGCGCAGCGTCACCATGCCCTGCTCGATCGCCTGGCGGCGGATCTCGCTCCCGGGCGCCCGTCTGAGGATCAGGCTGCGCGCGGACTCGGTGATCGGGAACAGCTCGTAGATGCCCGAGCGGCCGCGGTACCCCGTGCCGCGGCACGCGTCGCAGCCCTTGCCGCGGAAGAGCGGCGTCCCCATGTCGGCGCCCACGCCGAGGGCGTTGAGGTCGGCGGAGGAGGGCGCGTGCGGCGCGCGGCACGCCGCGCAGATCCGCCGCACCAGACGCTGCGCGAGCACGCCCTCGAGGACCGAGGCGACGAGGTACGGCTCGACGCCCATGTCCTGAAGCCGGGTGATCGCGCCGGGCGCGTCGTTGGTGTGGAGCGTGGAGAAGACGAGGTGCCCGGTGAGCGCCGCCTGGATCGCGACCTCGGCCGTCTCCAGATCGCGAACCTCGCCCACGAGGATGACGTCGGGATCCTGGCGGACGATGTGTCGCAGGCCGGTCGAGAAGCTGAGCCCGATCTTCGGCTTCACGGCGATCTGGTTGACGCCCTTGAGCTGGTACTCGACCGGGTCCTCGATCGTGATGATCTTGACGCCGGCCGAGTTGATCTTGTCGAGCGCGGCGTAGAGCGTCGTCGTCTTGCCCGAGCCCGTCGGGCCGGTGACGAGGAGGATGCCGTGGGGGCGCTTGATGAGCGCCTGGAAGCGCTTGAGCGCCTCGGCCGGGAAGCCGAGTTTCTCCAGCGGCAGGAAGACGCTCGAGCGCTGCAGGAGCCGCATGACGATGGACTCGCCGTGGACCGTGGGCATCGTCGAGACGCGGATGTCCACCCGAGAACCGTTGAGGGTGACGCGGATGCGACCGTCCTGGGGCAGGCGCCGCTCGGCGATGTTCATCTCGGCCATGATCTTGATGCGCGAGGTGACGGCGGCCTGCAGCCGCGGCGGCGGCGCCTCCTGGTCGTAGAGGATGCCGTCCAGGCGGTAGCGGATGCGCAGCGTGTCCTCGAACGGCTCGATGTGGATGTCGGAGGCCTCGCTCGTCACCGCGTTCTCGATGAGGAGGTTCACGAGCCGCACGACCGGGGCCTCGAAGGCCATGTCGCGCAGCTGGGCGAGATCCTCGTCCGGCTCGCGTCCGCCCTCGTCCTCGATGCCCTCGACGAGGCGTGAGAGCGCGGTCGTGGCCCCGTCGTAGGTGCGGTCGATCGCCTCGTGGATCGCCTCGGCGGGGCTCACGACGAGCCGGACGCTGAGGCCGGTCGACTGGCGGAGGTCGTCCACGACGACGGTATTGAGCGGGTCGGCCGTCGCGACGGTGAGGAGGCCGCCGTCGACGCTCACGGGACACACGGAGTACTGCCGGAGGTACTTCGGCGAGAGGTTCTTGAGGACAGGCAGCGCCGAGGGGAGCTCGTCGCGGCCGACGTACGCGAGATCGTTCTGGGCCGCGAGGGCCTTGAGCACGTCCGTGCGCGTCACGACGCCGAGGGCGACGAGCGCCTCGCCGACGCGCTCGCCCGTCTTCTGGGCGCGCGCGAGCGCGCGGGCGACGACGTCCGGCGTCGTCAGGCCCTGCTGCACCAGGATCTCGCCGAGGAGGCGATGAGCGCCCGCGATCGCCATGCTATGCTCGACCAACCATGTTAGCATACGTGACTTTCGCGGCCGTCGCCGCGGCCGCGGACGTCGCCGGCGCCGCTCTCGTCACCCGCGCCGGAGCGCGGGGGCGGGCCCTCCGCTACTTCGTCGCCGGCGGCGCGGGATTCATGCTCGCCGCCGCCTTCGTGCGGATGCTCCCGGAGGCGACGCAGGTGCCGCACGCGTTCCTCTGGGTGCTGGTCGGCTACTTCGGCGTCCACCTCTTCGAGCACACCGTCGCGCCGCACTTCCACTTCGGCGAGGAGACCCACCACGAGGCGCTGCTGCGCCCCGCGGCGGGCTGGCTCGCGCTCTTCGGCCTCGGCGTCCACACGTTCTTCGACGGCGTCGCGATCGCGGCGGGGTTCATGGTGAGCCCGGTGCTGGGCTGGCTGCTCTTCCTCGCGGTGTTCCTGCACAAGCTGCCCGAGGGATTCACGATCGCGTCGGTCATGCTCGCCTCGGGCCACTCCCGCGGCGCCGCGATCGGCGCCGGCGCGACGCTCGGGGTCCTCACGATCGCCGGCGCGGTCGCCACCGGGATGTTCGCCGAGCGTCACGTGGGCTACGCGCTCGCGCTCTCGGCGGGCGTGACGATCTACGTGGCGGCGTCGGACCTCATCCCCGAGGTCAATCGCGAGGGCGGCGCCCCGCTCGCGTGGACCGTCTTCGCCGGGCTCGTGTTCTTCGTCGTCGCCGACTGGCTCCTGTCGGCGTTCGTCACCCACTGATGCTATTCTGACGCGCGATGCCCGCGCACGCGCTCGTGCTCCACGGCCCGAACCTGAACCTCCTCGGCTCCCGCGAGCCGGAGGTCTACGGGCGTCTCACGCTCGCCGACGTCGACCGGCTGATTCGCGCGCACGCGCGCCGGCGCGGGATCTCCGTCGAGTGCCGGCAGACCAATCGTGAGGGGCAGCTCATCGAGTGGCTGCAGGCCGCCCGCAAGGAGCGCTTCGACGGCGTCGTCTTCAACCCCGCCGCCTTCACCCACACCTCGATCGCGCTGCGCGATACGGTGGCGGCGATCGGAATTCCGGTCGTGGAGGTGCACCTCTCCAACGTCCACGGGCGCGAGGAGTTCCGGCGCCACTCGGTGATCGCGGGCGCGGCGCGCGGCCAGATCTCGGGCTTCGGCGCGACGAGCTATCTGCTCGGGCTCGACGCGCTCCTGGCTCTCCTGTCGGCCCGGGGGTCGGGGGCCGCGCGGGCCCGGCGGCGGTGAATCGCGCCGCCCGCCCTCGCGTCTAACCCTGCGACGGACGGGCTGAGCGGGTGACTCCGTGGTCGACAGCGACGACTCGGCCCTTGTCAAGCGGTGCCGCGCGGGTGACCTCACGGCCTTCGAGCCGCTGGTCGAGAAGTACCGCCAGCGGGTCTGGCGCCTTGCGTTCCAGGTCCTGCGCGACCGCGAGGAGGCGTGGGACGTGGCCCAGGAGGCGTTCGTTCGGGCGTACCAGGCGCTGGGGACGTTCCGTGGCGACTCGGCCTTCTACACGTGGCTGTTCCGGATCG
>JBOHQB010000161.1:0-7170 GCA_050731995.1 Candidatus Rokuibacteriota bacterium | reverse complement strand
CCAAGGACCTTGCGAGGATATAACACGACGCGCAGCCCGGCGCCGATGTAGTTGATGCAGAGGACCGTGAGGAAGATGGCCGAGCCGGGGACGAGCGCCCAGTGCGGCGCGAAGTCCAGGTTGTCCTTGGCGTCGAAGAGGATCCGGCCCCAGGTCGGGATGTCCGGGGGGAAGCCGAGGCCGAGGAACGACAGCGACGACTCGGCGATGATCGCCGCGGCGACGTCGATCGTGCCGGCGACGATGACCGGACCCATCGCGTTCGGCAGGATGTGGCGGGCGATCTGGCGGAGCGGCGGCGCGCCCAGCCCGCGCGCCGCCTCGACGAACTCCTTCTCGCGGAGCGAGAGGAACTGCGCGCGCACGAGCCGAGCGACCTGCATCCATCGCAACCCGCCGATCACCGCGACGATCAGGACGAAGATGCCGATCTCGGGGCCGAGCGCCTTCCGGAGCGCGTCGCGGAACAGGTAGACGATCAGCAGCAGGAGCGGCAGGCCGGGCAGGCAGAGGAACAGGTCGGTGAGTCGCATCAGCGTGTGATCCGTGGTCCCGCCGGCGTAGCCGGACGTCGCGCCGACGAGGGTGCCGATGACGATCGCGATCAGCATCGAGGCGATCCCGACCGCGAGCGAGATGCGCCCGCCGTAGAGCATGCGGGCGAGGAGGTCCTGGCCCAGGTCGTCGGTACCGAGCGGATGAGCCCAGGACGGGGTCTTGAGCTTCGCCTTGAAGTCGATCTCATTGATCGGCACGCGGTAGACGAGCGGGCCGGCGAGCACCGCGACGACCATGAGCGCGAGCACGAGCATGCCGAACGTCGCCAGGCGGTGCCGGCGGAAGCGACGCGCGGTCTCGAGCCACAGCGACTGTTGAGGGCGCGCATCGGCGAGCGCGCCGAGGACCGCGGTGGAGGCTGTCCCGCCCGCCATCAGCGGTAGGAGATCCGCGGATCGAGCCAGCCGTAGAGCAGGTCGGCCGCGAGGTTGGAGAGGACCACCAGGCACGAGAGGACGAAGGTGATCGCCATGATGACAGGCGTGTCGTTCGCGAGGATCGAGCTGATCAGGAGCGAGCCGATACCCGGGACGCGGAAGATCTGCTCGGTGATGATGGCGCCGCCGAAAAGGGTCGGGATCTGGAGCGCGACCAGCGTGACGACCGGGATGAGCGCGTTCCGGACCACGTGCTTGATCACGGTCACCCCCTCGGAGAGCCCCTTGGCGCGCGCGGTGTTCACGTAGTCGAGCCGGATCACCTCGAGGACGGCCGAGCGCATGAAGCGCGTCATCGAGGCGCCCTGGAACAGGCCAAGGACCGCGACGGGCATGATCGCCTGCCGGATGTGTTCCCACCACCAGCGCCAGCCCATCGCGCTGATGTCGGCGCGATAGATGAAGGGCAGCCAGTCGAGGTAGATCGAGAAGACCAGGATCAGGACGAGGCCCGTGAAGAACGTGGGCAGCGAAAAGCCGATGAAGGCCAGCGTCGTGGCGATCTGGTCGAAGATGGAGTAGGGGCGCAGCGCCGAGTAGGTCCCGATCGGGAGCGCGATGAGGAGCGCCAGCAACAGCGACGAGCCGAGCACGGCGATCGTCGTGGGCAGGCGCTGGAGGATCAGCGTGTCCACGTCGACGCGGCTCACGAAGGAGAAGCCCCAGTCGCCGCGCACCATCGAGACGAGCCAGCGCGCGTAGCGGATCGGGAGCGGGTCGTCGAGGCCGAACTTGGCGCGGAGGTTCATGCGCACCTCGGCGGGGACGTTCGGGTTGGTCGCGAGCTCCTCGAAGGGATCGCCGGGTGCCAGCGCCACGACCGTGAACAGCACGAGGCTGATCCCGAAGAGCACGGGGATCGTGACCAGGAGCCGCCGTACGAGGTACTTGGACATCGCGCCTATGAGCGGAGGGACGGGGTGACGGTCGGAGACCCCTTGTCGTATTGGTGGTCGACGGCGGTCACCCCACCCCCTGCGATTAAGCCTTCGATTAAGCCTTGCTCCAGTACGGCAGCGCCCAGAAGTCGGAATCCCAGCCGCTCTGGACCACGTCGCGCAGCCGCAGCGAGATCGCCGCCACGCGCGGCCGGAACACGACGGGGATCACGACGATGTTCTGGATCACGAGGTCGTTCATCTTCACGAAGAGCGCGGCGCGCTTGACCGGGTCCATCTCGGCCTCAGCCGCCTTCCACGTCTTGTCGTACTCCTCGTTGCGCCACCGCGTCGGGTTGCGTCCCGACCACTTGTTCTCCTTGGACGCGACCTCCCAGGAGGTGAACTGGTCCATGAACCGCTGCGGGTCGGGCTGCGTCATCGTCGTCGTGTACATCTGGATGTCGGTGTAGAAGTGCAGGTACGTGTCCGGGTTCGCCGCGTCCGACGAGAAATACACCGAGGCGGTGATGGCCTTGATCTCGACGTCGATGCCGGCCTTCGTGCACGCCTGCTTGACGATCTGCTGATTCTTCTGGCGTGGGGCGTTGATCGCGGTCTGGTAGACGAACTTCAGCTTCTTGCCGTCCTTGGCCCGGATGCCGTCGGCGCCACGCTTCCAGCCCGCCGCCTCGAGGATCTGGTTGGCCTTGTCCACGTTGAACTCGAACCTCGTGCTCTTCGAGACGAACCGGGAGGGCGCGTTGATGAAGTTGGCGGTCGCGATGCCGGTGCGCCCGTAGATCTCCTCCTGGACGCTGCTGCGATCCACCAGGATGTTCAGCGCCTGGCGCACGGCGGTGTCGCTCAGCACCGGGTGCTTCGTCTTCACGCTCGCGCGCTCGCCGTCCACCTCCGTCCACGGGTCGGTGTTGTTGAGCTGGATGTGCTCGATGTTGCCGCCGGCGACGATGTCGGCCCGGCCCTTGCCGCCCTGCTCCAGGCGCTTGAGGATCTCGTCCTCGACCTGCATGTTCCAGGCGTAGTCGTACTCGCCCGTCTGGATGACCGCGCGCGCCGCGGAGGGCGCGTCGCCGCCGCCCTTCATCTCGACCGAGTCGAAGAACGGGCGGTTCGGGACGTGGTAGTTCGGGTTCAGCTCGCCGCGCACGATATCGCCCGGCTTGAAGTCCGCGAACCGGTAGGCGCCGGTGCCGACGGGCTTGAGGTTCGTCGGCGCCTCGCGCGATTTCGCGCCCTTGAAGGCCTCGAAGAGGTGCTTGGGGATGACCTGCCCCGTGGGCCCGCAGAAGGCCGCGGACCAGAACGGCGTCGGCGTCTTGAACGTGAGCTTTACCGTGTGGCTGTCGAGCTTGTCGATTCGCGCGATGTCCCGGTACTGGCCGATCGAGACGGCGGCCGTCGCCGGGTCGACCGCGTACTCCCAGTTGAAGACGACGTCGTCAGCGGTGAAGGGCTTGCCGTCGTGCCACTGGACGTTGCGCTTGAGCTTCCACGTGACCGAGAGCCCGTCCTTGCTCACGCCGCCGTTCTGTAGGCTCGGCGCCTCGGCCGCAAGCACCGGGAACAGGTTGCCGTCCGGGTCGTAAGCGGCGAGGGGCTCGTAGAAGATCCGGCAGGCGTCCTGGTCCTTGGTGCCGGTGGCGAAGTGCGGGTTGAGGAGCGTCGGCGCCTGCCACCAGAGGGTCTTCAGATGGCCGCCGCCGCCGCGCTTGGTCGGGGACGTGGACCACTTCGGCTGGGCGGACGCGACGCCCGCCGAGGCGAGCATCTGCGCCGCGAGCGGTGCCGTGAGGCCGAGGGCCACCATCGTCTGCACGAAGCGGCGGCGGCTGAGCCGCCCCGCCTTCACGTCGTCGATCAGGTGTCTCAGTTCGCGCTCTTCCATCGAGAATCCTCCGTTGAAGGGTGGTGATCAAGTCTGCCGGTACCAGTACGGGAGCCGCCAGAACGTGGTGTCCCAGCCGGAAAGGTCCATGCCGCGGAGCCAGGTAGCCGATGTCGATACGCCGTTGCGCCAGAGGACCGGGATGACCACGACGTTCTGGATCAGCAGATCGTTCAGCCGCACGAACATGGCGGCCCGCTTCACCGGGTCCAGCTCGGTGTCGGCGGCCTCGTAGACCCGGTCGTACTCTTCGTTGCGCCAGCGCGTCACGTTGCGCCCCTGCCACTTGTTGGCCTTCGAGGCGACTTCGGAGGACACGAACGCGCGCATGAACCAGGACGGGTCCGGGGCGGTCGGCGACGTGGTGTACATCTGCAGATCCGAGTAAAAGTGCGGGTAGTTGTCCGGGTTGGCGGGATCCGAGCCGAAGAACACCGAGGCGACCACCGACTTGATCTCGACGTCGACGCCGGCCTTGGCGCAGGCCTGCTTGACGATCGCCTGCGTTTTCTGACGAGGCGCGTTGATGGACGTTTGGTAGACGAGCTTGAGCCGCTTGCCGTCCTTGGCGCGGAGGCCGTCCGCGCCGCGCTTCCAGCCGGCGGCGTCGAGGATCTGGTTCGCCTTGTCGACGCTGAACTCCCAGCGCATGTTCGACGAGCGGAACGGGGAAGGCGCGTTGAGGTAGTTGGCCGAGGTCTGACCCTGGCGTCCGTAGATCTGCTCCTGCACGGCCGCCCGGTCGACGAGGAGGTTGAGCGCCCGGCGAACCGCGACGTCGCCGAGCAGCGGGTGGCTCGTCTTGACGCTCGACCGCTCACCGTCCACCTCGGTCCACGGGTCCGAGGCGTTGCACTGGATGTGCTCGATTCCGCCGGTGACCCAGATGTTCACGCGCCCCTTGCCGGACTGCTCGAGGCGGAGCAGGATATCGTCCTCCACCTGCATGTTCCACGCGTAGTCGTACTCGCCGGTCTGGAGGACCGCCCGGGCGGCCGACGCCGCGTCCCCGCCGCCCTTCATCTCCAGCGTGTCGAAGAACGGCCAGTTCGCCACGTGATAGCCCGGGTTGAGCTCGGCTCGAACCACGTCCGCCGGCTTGAAGTCCACGAACCGGTAGGCGCCCGTGCCGACGGGCTTGAGGTTCGTCGGCGCCTCGCGTGACTTCTCGCCCTTGAAGGCCTGGAACAGGTGCTTGGGGATGACCATGCCGCGGTTGCCGCAGAACGCGTCGGCCCAGAAGGGTTGGGGCTTCATGAAGCTGATCTTCACCGTGTGGCTGTCGAGCTTGTCGATCGTCTTGATCTCGCGGTAGGAGCCGCTCGTCACGGCCGCTGTGGCGGGGTCGCTGACGTACTCCCAGTTGAAGACCACGTCGTCGGCGGTGAAGGGCTTGCCGTCGTGCCAGGCGACGTTCTTCTTGAGCCGCCAGACCACCCAGCTGAGGTCCTTCGCCAGCGTGCCGCTCTGGAGACGGGGGACCTCGGCCGCCAGCACGGGGGCGAGGTTGCCCTCGGGATCGTACCCGGCCAGTGGCTCGTAGAAGATTCGACAGGCATCGATGTCCTTCGTCCCCGTGGCGAAGTGCGGATTGAGCAGCGTCGGCGCCTGCCACCAGAGCGCCTTGAGCGAACCGCCGCCGCCGCGTCGGGACGGGGTGAACGCCGGGGTCTTCGGCTGCGCCTGCACGCCGGAGGCGGCGAGCAGCTGGGCGGCGAAGGGGGCGGTGAGGCCGAGCCCCACCATGGTCTGCACGAAGGCGCGGCGCGACAAGCGGCCGCGTCTGACCTCCTCGACGAGCTCGCGAATCCCGTGTTCGTCCATGGCCTACCCTCGTCTCGAGCGTCTCGGCGGTTGATCGAAGGTAGCCGATCATAGGGGTATACTGAGGCGATTTCAATGCGACCGAGGCTCGCGCTCGTCCTCCTCCTCCTGCTCTTGTTCATGGCCGGCGCCGCGGCGGGTCTTTACGCAGCCGGCCGGCCGTCGCCGGAGGCGCCCGCCCGCGCGTCGTCAGTCCCGTCGCCGCCGTCGTCGGCGCTGCCGTCCGCGCGGCCCTCCGGCTTCGAGGCGGCGTTCCAGTCGCTCGACCTCATCAAGCCGCCGCGCCAGAAGGCCGCCGACGATTTCGCGCTGCCGACGCCGACGAGCGCGACGTTCCGTCTGAGCGAGCAGCGGGGCAAGATCGTCATGATCAACTTCTGGGCCACGTGGTGCCCGCCGTGCCTGGAGGAGATGCCGGCGATGGAGCGGCTCTGGCGGCGTCACCGCGACCGCGGCTTCGTGCTCGTGGCGATATCGCTCGACGCCGACCCCAAGGTGGTGCCGCCCTTCCTCGCGCAGCACAAGTTCACCTTCCCCGTTGCGCTCGATCGGCGGATGGAGATCGCGGAGAGGTACGGGGTGCGCGTGCTGCCCTCGTCCGTCTTCGTGGACAAGGACGGCGGCCTGGCGGCGCTGGCGCTCGGCCCGCGCGCGTGGGACAACCAGGCGTCGCACACGCTCGTGGACGGGCTGGTGCGGTAGGCGAGCCCTGGCATGGGCGAGTCACTCGGCGTCGTCGTCGCGTTCAGCGCGGGGCTCTTCTCGTTCCTCTCGCCGTGCGTGCTGCCGCTCTTTCCGTCCTACGTGTCGTTCGTGACCGGCATGTCGGTCGCCGATCTGACCGCGGACCTCGGAGGCGCGGTGCGCCGCCGGATCCTGCTCCACGCGATCGCCTTCGTGCTGGGCTTCTCGCTCGTGTTCGTCGCGCTCGGCGCTTCCTTCAGCGTCGCCGGGCAGGTCCTCTTCGGCTACCGCGACTGGATCCGGCGAATCGGCGGCGCGCTGATCGTCTTCTTCGGCCTCTACATCGCCGGCGTCCTGCGCGTCGGCTTCCTCGGGCGCACGCAGCAGTGGCAGCTGCGTGAGAAGCCCGCGGGCTACGCGGGCTCGTTCCTCGTCGGCGTCACCTTCGCCATCGGCTGGACGCCGTGCGTGGGCCCCATTCTCGGCGCGATCCTCTCGCTGGCCGGCACGTCCGAGACGGTGGGCCGGGGCGTCGGCCTCCTCGTCGCCTACTCGGCCGGCCTCGGCGTGCCCTTCCTCGTCTCGGCGCTCGCGCTCGGGCCGTTCCTCCGCTTCTTCAAGGGCTACCGGCCCTTCATTCCCGCGGTCGAGCGTGCGGCGGGTGTGATGCTCGTCTTCGTCGGCGTGCTCGTCTTCACCAACTACTACGCGTTCTTCAACTCCTGGGCGATCGCCATCACCCCGGAGTGGCTTCTCAAGCGGCTCTGAGCGCGCGCGTCCGCGTCCCGGCGACCTCGGCCAACCTCGGCCCCGGGTTCGACGCGCTCGGGTTGGCCCTGGCGCTCTACAATGACGTTGAGGCATCCGAGGCGGACACGGT
>JBOHQB010000160.1:0-7136 GCA_050731995.1 Candidatus Rokuibacteriota bacterium | reverse complement strand
GGTCACGGGCCCGATTCCGGGCGTCACGCCCGATCTGGCGGTGATGCGCGACCACGACGGCCAAGTCTATTTCAAGGAGGAAGTCGGCGGGCTCGTCATGGGCGGCTTCGAGCCCGTCGCCAAGCCGCTGCCGCATCGGAGCCTCCCCGACGACTTCGCCTTCGGGCTCCTGAAGGAGGACTGGGAGCAGTTCGACATCCTGCTTCAGAACGCGATCGCCCGCGTGCCCGCGCTCGAGAGCGCCGAGATCCGGCGGCTGCTGAACGGTCCCGAGAGCTTCACGCCGGACAATCAGTTCCTGCTCGGCGAAGCGCCCGAGGTGCGCGGGTTCTTCGTCGGCGCGGGATTCAACTCGGCGGGGATCGCCAGCGCGGGCGGCGCCGGGCGCGCGCTCGCCGAGTGGATCGTCGAGGGGCGGCCCACGGCGGACCTCTGGCCGGTGGACATCCGGCGCTTCGCGCGCATCCACGGCAACGCGCGCTGGCTCGCCGAGCGCGCGCGGGAGACGCCGGGGCTCCACTACCGCATGGCGTGGCCGAACCGCGAGTACGAGACGGGGCGAAATCTCCGGCAGTCGCCGCTCTACTCCCGTCTCGCCGCCCGGGGCGCCTGCTTCGGGGCGAAGATGGGCTGGGAGCGCGCGCTCTGGTTCGCCCCGGCCGGCGTCGAGCCGACGCTCGAGTACGGCTGGGGACGACAGAACTGGTTCCCGCACGTCGCGGCGGAGCACCGTGCGACGCGCGAGCGGGTCGCCGTCTTCGACCAGAGCTCGTTCTCGAAGTTCCTCCTCACGGGGCCCGACGCCGAGGGGGCGCTGCAGCGGCTCTGCGCCGGCGACGTCGCGGTTGCGCCGGGACGCGTCGTCTATACGCCCATGCTCAACGCGCGCGGCGGCTACGAGACCGACCTGACCGTCACCCGGCTCGCCGCGGACGCCTTTTTCATCGTGACGGGGACGGCCCAGACCACGCGCGACGCCGACTGGATCACCCGACAGGTGCCGGCGGGCGCGCGCGTTGCGCTCGTGGACGTGACGTCCGCGTGGACGGTGCTCTCGGTGATGGGACCGCAGTCGCGCGCCCTCCTCTCGCGCCTGACGGACGAGGACCTGTCGAGCGCCGCGTTTCCTTTCGCGACGTCCCGGCTGATCGGCGTGGGCCGGTGGACCGTGCGCGCCACGCGCATCACGTACGTCGGGGAGCTCGGCTGGGAGCTGTACGTGCCCGTGGAGTGCGCGACGGGCGTCTACGACGCGCTCCGCGAGGCGGGCGGCGATCTCGGGCTCGTCGACGCCGGCTACTATGCGCTCGAGTCGCTTCGCATGGAGAAGGGCTACCGGGCGTGGGGGCGCGACCTGACGCCCGACGACACGCCGCTCGAGGCCGGGCTCGGGTTCGCGGTGCGCTGGGAGAAGCCTGCGCCGTGGCTCGGCCGCTCTGCGCTCGCCGAGCAGCGCGCGCGGGGCGTCGCCAAGCGTCAGGCGATCTTCACCCTCGACGACCCGGCGGCGCTCCCGCTCGGGGACGAGCCGATCCACCGCGACGGGGTCTGCGTGGGGGCCGTGACGTCGGCGGCGTACGGCCACACGCTCGGGCGGTCCGTCGCGCTCGGCTGGGTGCGGGCGCGGGCGCCGGTGGACGACGCGTTTCTTCGCGTCGGCCGCTACGCGATCGAGATCGCGGGCGAGCGCTTTGCCGCGACGCTGCACCTCACGCCGCCGTACGATCCGACGAACGCGCGGGTGCGCGCGTGAGCGCGTGATAGGGTGATGCCATGACCGCCGAGCGCGAATGGATCCTCCTGAATCCCGGTCCTGCGAACACGACACCCACCGTCCGTCAGGCCCTCGTGATGCCGGACCTGTGTCACCGCGAGCCCGAGTGCTTCGAGATGCTGCGCCGGTGCCGCGAGCGGCTCGTGCGTCTGGCCGGGGGCGGGCCGGACTTTGCCGCGGTGGCTGACGCCGCGCCTGACGGGCGCCGTCATCGTTTTGTCCGGCGTTGCCTGCGTCGCGCTGGCGCGGTGAGGCCGGTCTGGGATGTTATGATCGCGCGCGCCACTCAACCGTAAGCCGACGAGGAGGCTACCGATGACACGGATCGTCGCGCTGATCGTCGCGGTTGCGTTCGCCATCGGAGCGGCAGGGGTCCCGCCGACCTGGGCGCAGAGCAAGGCCCCCGCCGCGAAGACGGACGCCAAACCGGCCGCCAAGGACGAGAAGAAGTCCGAGGCCAAGAAGCCGCTGGTCGACATCAACAGCGCGTCCGCGGACGAGCTGAAGGCGCTCGAGGGGATCGGCGACGCCTACTCGAAGAAGATCGTCGACGGCCGCCCGTACGCGCGCAAGGACCAGCTGGTGAGCCGGAAGATCGTCCCGCAGGCGACGTACGATAAGGTCAAGGACCAGATCATCGCCAAGCAGAAGTAGCGGGTCAGAGTCCCCGGCCGCGCAGCGGCATGAGTCCATTGAGCGCGAGACGGCCGCCGTCGACATAGACCGTCGAACCCGTCATGTACGACGCGGCGTCGGAGGCGAGGACGACCGCGACCTCGGCGATCTCGGCGGGCTCGGCGACGCGCTGCATCGGCGTGCCAGGTGTCCTCGGAGATCTCGAGGAACGGCACGATCGGCTCGATCGCGGCGTTCGTCACCGCGACGTCGAGCCGCCCCCACGCGCGGTCGATCGCGGCGAAGCCCGCCGCCACCGAGCCGGCGTCGGCGACATCCATGCGGAACGGGAGGCCGCGCCGCCCGAGCCGCCGCGCCGTGCGCCTCGCGGTCGCGGGGTCGATGTCGGCGACGGCCACGCGGGCGCCCTCGCGCGCGAACGCGACGGCGATCGCCTCGCCGATCCCGCGGCCGGCGCCCGTGACGAGAGCGGTCTTGCCTCGGAGCCTCAGGCGTGTTCTCCCGTTCGACGGCGTGTGTGGGCAGCGGGTCAGAGCGTCGCACGGTGCTAGAATCTCGGACGTGAGCGACCCGGAGCGCCGTGTGCGGAGCGCCCTCGCGGACCTCACGGCGGGGATCGAGCGGGCGTCGGCGGACCTGGCGCTGCACGAAGAGCCCGCCGGGTTCGTGGCGGCGCTCGAGGGCGGTGCGCCGACCGGGCCGTCCCCCGGCTCGTCCGCCGAGTCGCCGTCCGTGTCGAATGGCTGACGAGATCGTCCACTGGACGATCGCCGAGCTCGGCGTCGCCCTGCGCGCCCGCCGGCTGTCGGTTGTCGAGGCGACGGAGGCGTGTCTCGCGCGGATCGGGCGTGTCGATCCGTCGCTCCGCGCGTTCATCACGGTCGATCAGGACGGCGCGCGACGAGCCGCGGCGGCGCTCGACGCCGAGCTCGCGGCCGGCCGGATCCGGGGCCCGCTCCACGGCGTGCCGCTCGCCTACAAGGACCTCTGCGCCGTGCCCGGGCTGCCGACGACGTGCGGCACGAAGACGGCTGACTACTTCGCCTCGCCTGTCGCGTGCACCGCGGTCGCGCGCCTCGCGCGCGCCGGCGCGATCACGCTCGGCAAGCTGAACATGACGGAGCTGGCGGTCGGTCCCTTCGGCGACAACGCCCACCACGGCGACGCGCAGAATCCCTGGAAGCTCGGCCACTGCGCGGGCGGCTCGTCGTCGGGCTCGGGCGTCGCGGTCGCGGCACGGCTGGCCTTCGGCGCGCTCGGCTCTGACACGGGCGGCTCGATCCGGCTGCCGGCGGCGTGCTGCGGGATCGTCGGGCTCAAGCCGACCTACGGGCGCGTGAGCCGCGCGGGAGCGATGCCGCTGTCGTGGTCGCTCGACCACCTCGGTCCGATGACGCGCACGGTCGGCGACGCCGCGGTTCTGTTCGAGGTCATCGCGGGCCACGATCCCGCGGACGCGACGACGAGCCGCCGCGCCGTCGGGAGCGTCGCGGCCGCGCTGGAGACGGGCGCGGCCGGACTGCGGATCGGTGTTCCCGAGAACTACTACTTCGACGATGTGGATCCCGAGGTCGAGCGCGCGGTGCGCGAGGCCGCCCGGGCGCTGGGCGCGGCCGGCGCGACGGTGCACCAGGTCCGCGTGCCGGATCCGCGGGCGATGGTGGACGCGTGCACGGCGATCGCCCGGAGTGAGAGCGCAGTGATCCATCGCCGCCTGCTGGTCGAGCGGCCGCACGAGCTCCAGCCCGTCGTCCGGGCCCGGCTCGAGACGGGGTTGGCGATCACCGCCCACGACTACATCCAGGCGCTGCGGCTGCGCGCGCGTCTGACGCGCGCCTTCGTCGCCGAGGTCTTCGCCGAGGTGGACGCGCTCGTGCTGCCCGCGATTCCGGAGCCCGCGCCGTCCCTCGACGCGGCGAAGGCGGGCTCGGTCACGGACGTGGTGCAGCGGATGGGACGCTTCTCGCGCCTCACGCGCCCGTTCAACGGCCTCGGGCTTCCCGCGCTGGCGCTGCCGTGCGGGTTCTCGACGGACGGACGACCGCTGTCGATGCAGATCGTCGCGCGCCCGTTCGACGAGGCGACGGCGCTCCGGCTCGGCGTCGCCTACGAGCGGGCGGCGGGCTGGACCGGGCGCCGGCCTCCCGAGTCCTGATGGGGCGTCCCTGGCTCGTCTTCGTCGTCTACTTCACCGCCGTCGCGCTGATCCTCTTCGTGGGCGGGCTGGCGCTGATCACGCTCCGGGCGTGGGCGCCGGACATGTCCGACGCGGACCTGACGCAGAGTCTGTCAGGGCTCCTGGTGGGCAGCCTGGCCTCGTCCACGGCGCTCCTGCTCACGGTGATCCTCGCCGAGCGCCCGCTCGAGCCCGTGCGTCTCGGCCTCGTTCCCGGGCGCGAGACGGGCCGGGCGCTCGGCGTGATGGTCGTCGGCATGCTCGCCCTCGGCCAGGCGCTCGACTCCGTGGCCCAGCTGCTCGGCTTCCGCAACGTCGGCACGATGGCGGTCGTGCGGAGGGCGCTGGAGGGGGCGCTCGGGCCCGAGCTCGTCGGCGCGCTCCTCGTGATCGGGGTCGCAGCCGGGTTCGCCGAGGAGGTCTTCTTCCGCGGCGTGATGCAGCGTCGGCTCCGCTTCTTCTGGCGCCCGCTGCCGGCCGTCGCGGCCACGAGCGCGGCGTTCGCCGTGCTGCACGTGGACGACCACGGCGTGCACGTGATTCTCGCGTTCGGGCTGAGCCTCTACCTCGGCTTCGTCGTCGAGCAGGCGCAGAGCACGCTTCCCGCCATCGTCTGCCACATCGTCAACAACGTCGTCTTCACGCTCCAGGTGGCGCTGGGGTGGTCGGTGCTGCCCGACCGGCTGAACCTGGCGCTCGCCGTGGGCGGCGCCGTCGTGCTCGTCGGCTGTGTGGCGTGGCTCCGCCGCGCGCCCGCGGCTAGTCGGCCGCCGGCGGCCGGCGCGTGACCTTGCGACACGCCGGTCGGCTCCGGTAGGCTACGTGACACTCATGTCCACGGATCTCGTGCACGAGTTTATCGCGGCGCGCGCCGCGCGCCGCCCGCACCGGCCGCCGAGCGAGAGCCGGCCGCTGACCCTCGACGAGGCGTATCGCTGCCAGGACCGGTTGCGCGAGGAGCTGCTCGCGCGCGGCGAGCGACTGGCCGGCTGGAAGGCCGGCTTCACGACACCCGCGGCGCAGCAGGCGTACGGCGTCCCGGAGCCGGTGTGCGCGTTCCTCCTCGCCGGCGACGTCTTCCCCAGCGGCGCCGAAATCCCGGTCACGCGCTTCGTCGGTCTCGCCGTCGAGGCCGAAATCGCGTTCGTGATGCGCCGCGACCTCGCCGGCCCCGGTGTCACCGCGGCGCATGCCGCGACGGCCGTCGAGGGCGCCGCGCCCGCGCTGGAGCTGATCGACCGGCGCTACACGGGCAAGCCCACGGGCGCGGACATCATCGCCGAGGGTGTGTATGCCAACGCGATCGTGCTCGGCGGCGCGCTCACCCCGATCGCGGGGCTGGACCTGGCGCTCGAGGGGCTCGTGTTCGAGCAGTCCGGTGTGGTCGTTGCGACGAACACCGCTGCCGAGGTGATGGGCAACCCGCTGAACTCGCTCGCCTGGATCGCGAATCATCTCGGCCGCCGCGGCCTGGGCCTGCGCGCGGGCGACGTGGCCATGACGGGCTCGGTTTCCAAAGTCCTCACGCCGAAGGCCGGCGACACGATTCGGGCCACCTGCACGCGTCTCGGCGCGGCCGCCGTCCGGTTCGTCTGAGCGGGGGGTGCGGCTCCGGGACGCGGCGGTCGTCATCACCGGCGCGGGCGGCGGCATCGGCGGCGCCGTGGCCCGCGTCTTCGCGCTGGAGGGGGCGGCGCTGGTCCTGGCCGACATCGGCGACACGGTCGAGGGGGTCGCGGCCGCCGCGCGCGCGACCGGCGTCCGGGCGGTGGCGCAGCGCGCCGACGTCCTCGAGAGTCGCGACATGGAAGCGCTCGCGGCGCGCGCCGTCGGCGAGTTCGGGCGGCTCGACGTGCTCGTGACGTGCGCGGGACTCGGGACGAGCGGCCTCCTCGCCGAACAGGATGAGGCCGCCTGGACCCGGGTCGTGGACGTCAACCTCAACGGCACCTACCGGGCGATCCGCGCCGCGTTGCCGCACATGATGGCGCGTGGCGTCGGCCGCATCGTCACGATCGCCTCCGTGCTCGGCCGGGTGGGCGGCTTCGGCTACGTGACCGCTTACGCCGCCTCCAAGCACGGCGTCATCGGCCTCACGCGGGCGCTCGCGGCCGAGCTGGGCGCGCAGGGCTACCCGGGGATCACCGTCAACGCGCTCTGCCCCGGCTACGTGCGCGCGGGCATGGGGATCGCGATGCAGTCCACGAGTGCCGGACCGATGCCGGGCGAGGAGATCTTCGACCGGTGGTACAAGCGCCTGGTCCCGCAGCGGCGCATGATCGAGGCGGAGGAGATCGGACGCGCCGCGGTCTTCCTCGCCTCTCCCGAGGCGGCGGGGATCACCGGCCAGGCGGTGAACGTCGACGGCGGCTTCGTGATGAGCTGAGTGTGGCAGTGCGAGCCGAGGCGGTGCCTCCGACGAGGCGAGCCTGAGTGTGGCAGTGCGAGCCGAGGCGGTGCCTCCGACGAGGCGAGCCTGAGTGAGGAGACGCGCATGAGCACGGTGCTGTACGAGGTGAAGGACCGGATCGCCACGATCACGCTCAACCG
>JBOHQB010000159.1:0-4500 GCA_050731995.1 Candidatus Rokuibacteriota bacterium | reverse complement strand
GGCAACCACAACGGCATCCTGCACCGGCCGGTACGTGAGCTGCTGCACGAGCGGCAGATCGTAGAACGTCGCCCACGCGTCGAAGAACCAGCTCGAGGGGCCAGCGGCGGGCATGCCGACCCTTACGCCGCCGGGAGCCGCCGGAGAAGTGAGCGCTGCGGGTCGCGCGCCCGCTCGTGCAGCAGGAACGCGATGCCGGTCTCCACCGCCACGCGTACCTGATCGCGCACCGTGCCGCACGCGTGGTCATCGAGGCCCGTGAGATGCCGGGTCCCCACGGGCGTCCCGAAGTGGAAATACAAGCGCTGCGGTCGCGGGAGGAGCGTCGGACCGAGGCCACGGACGAGCGGCGGCGTCTCGTCGGAGCGTGGAATCCAGCGCAGCGGCGGGATCAGTCGGCGGAGATCCCCGACGCGCTCGGCGAGCGCCACCGCGCCGGGGACGGGGATCGGCCGCCGGCTGGCCGCCGCTTCGACTCTTCGGCTCCCAGCCATCGCCCTCCTTCAGCACGATCCGGTCCATGCCGTGGCCACAGATCCATGGCATCGCTTCCCGCGGCCGCCAGGGCAGGGTGCCCGCGCTTGTCAGCCTCGGGAATCGACCGTCTCACCCGTCAATTCCTCGCATTTCGGGGATTCGGCGCCGAACCCTTCGTCACACCAAGGGGGCGCCGATCCAGGTCATCATCATCGGAAGCGCGGCATCACCTCCGCCGCGAACTCGTCCATCACCTCGAAGTTGAAGGGGGTGAGCGTGAGGATGAAATGCGTCACGCCGGCCGCCAGAAAGGCGTCGATCTGCCGCGCGACCCGCTCGCCCGGCCCGAGGAGCATCCAGCCGGCGGCTTCGTCCGGCGAGATGCCCTGGTAGGCGGCGAACCCCTGGACGAGCGGCGTCCAGACGTCGGGATCGGGGGCCATCGACGCCGGGACGAGGACCGACTTCTCGATCGCGTCCACGTCCCGCCCCTCCGCGCGGCAGTGCGCGGCGAGGACGTCGATCTTGCGCCGGAAGACGTCGGGCGAGCCGAAGGAGTTCCACGCATCCGCATGGCGCGCGACGATGCGCAGCATCTTCCGCTCGCCGCTCGCCGCCACGAGGATCGGCGGGTGCGGACGCTGGACAGGCTTCGGCTCCGCGACGGCGCGCTCGAGCCGGTAGAAGCGGCCCGCGAACGTGACCTCCCGACTCGTCCAGAGCGCGCGGATCGCCGCGAGCGCCTCGTCGAGCCGGTCGCAGCGCTCGCCGGCCGTGCCGAACGGGATCCCCAGGGCCTCGTGCTCGGGGGCGAACCAGCCCGAGCCGATGCCGAAGTCGAGCCGGCCCCCGCTCACGACGTCGACGGTGGTCGCCATCTTCGCGAGCACGGCCGGATGCCGGTAGGTGTTGCCGGTGACGAGGACGCCGAGGCGCAGTCGGCTCGTGTGCGCGGCGAGGGCGGCGAGCGTCGTCCACGCCTCGAGGCACGGATCGAAGGGATCCATCATCACCGCCATGAAGTGGTCGTAGGTGTAGGCGGCGTCGTAGCCGAGGCACTCGGCGCGCTGCCAGATGCGCACGAGATCGGGCCAGCTCGCGAACTGCTGGCCCGTCTGGATGCTGAAGCGGGGTCTCGCGGTGGTCATGGCGTCCCGTTGTGGCGCGCGAGCCAGTCGGCGACCGCGGGGAAGACCTCGGTCGGCGCCGCGCGCCCGAGCACGAGGTCGACGTGGCCGTAGTCGACGCAGTAGCCCTGCGCGCGGCCGGCCTCGAGATACGTCGCCGTGCGCGCCGGCAGGTGCTCGAGCGCTTGCTGCACGGTGGCCGGCGTGGCCAGGCGATCGGCCGCGCCGGCGACGACGAGGAGCGGCGTCGAGACACGCGCGAGTGCCGCCCGGTAGTCGACCCGTCCGTCGACGGAGACGAAGCGCCCGGTGAGCGACCACTCCGAGAGCTGGCGCAGCTTGGCCCGCGGCACGTTGGAGAGCGCACGCGCGAGGGCAGCCCCAACGACACGGCGGTCGACGTTCGCCGGGTTCATGCCGATGTCGACCATCGCCGTGTGGCCGACGAGGTGCCAGAGGACGCCGAGCACGAGCCGCTGGTGGATCGTCTCGGTGAGGGGCACGTCGAGGAGCAGCTGCCCGATGCGCGCGAGCAGTTCCGAGCTCGCCGCCGGGAACGCGACCGGTGCGGCGAGCGTGACCCCGGCCGTGATCGGCAGCCCCGCGCCGGCAGGGGAGCCGAGGCTCGCATAGAGCAGCATCCCGCCCATGCTGTGACCGACCCATGCCACCTGCCGCCGTGTCGCGCGCGCCACATGGAGGACGGCCGTCGGCACGTCGTGGATCGCGAGGTCGTCGAACGTCCACGTGCGCGGCGCGCTGCACGCGGGCGTCGGATGGGAGAGCCCCCGCCCGCGCAGCTCGAGCACCCACGCGTCGAAGCCGCGTCGGGCGAGGAAGCGGGCGAGCGAGTGCTCTTCGTCCCAGTCGATGAAGTGGCGGTTGCAGGCGTAGCCGGGGCACAGGATCACCGGCGGGCCGGGCTCGGCCGAGCGCGCCGCGTGGCGATGCAGCGCGAGCCGCCAGCCGTCCGGCGTATGCGCGAAGTGCAGCTCGTCAGCCAGCGCGTGCAATGCGGGGCTCGGCATCAGCGGGGCTCCGCGCCGCGTCGTCCACGTAGGTGCTCCAGTAGATGCCGCGGCGGTGTCGGACCGTGTCGTCGATGAGCGTCTGGAGCACCTGACGGACCTCCACGTTCAGCCGATCGACCACGGACTGGACGCCGGCCGCGCCGGGGGGCGCGTCCAGCTGGATCGGCGCGCCGAAGCGCAGGTAGATGCGCGCGGGCAGCGGCCACGGCGAGGCGACGATCGGGAAGAACGGCCACCCGAGGAGCCGGGCGAGCGGCGCCACGTTGCCGAGCATGAGGTGCGTCTCCTCGGCGCCGACGACGGCGATGGGAATGATCGGGCTCCCCGTCCGGAGCGCCGCCTTCACGTATCCCCCGCGACCGGGCGCGAAGCCGCGATGCGCGCGAATTCGATAGCGCTCCCAGATCGGGCGGCACATGTCGAGGGCGCCGCCCGGGAAGACGACGACCAGCTCGTCGCGACGAAGCGCCGCCTCGACCGCCGTCGGATCGCCGATCATGGCGCCGCAGCCGCGCAGATAGCGTTCGACGGCGGCGCTCCGTCCGAAGAACCGATCCCCGATGGCGCGGGCGAAGCGGCCGGTGTGCTTGCGGATCGCGACCACCAGACAGGCGGCGTCGTAGGGCATGACCCCCGAGTGACAGCCAATGACGAGGCCACGGCCCGCGGGCAGGTTCTCCGCCCCGCGGACCGTCGGGCGAAAGTAGCGGCCGAGTGTCTGGTCGAGGACGAAGAACCAGCGCTTGGCAAACGCCGGATCGAATCCCAGCGGGTCCGGCGGGTGGGTCAGGACGAGGTCGGCGAGCACTCCGCCGAGGCCGACGCTCCGGGCCTCGCGCCGGATCGCGTTCTGCAGCGATGTGGGCAGGAGCCGCCCGAGCGCGGTGAGCCCGGGCTTCGCTACGCGTCCGGACGCCATGAATGCGGTCAGGCCGCTTGCTCGACGAGCGTCTTCAGGCACGCGGAGTCGCACGCGCGGAGCCCGCTCCGCGTGAGCAAGTCGCAGCGCTCGATCTCGACGGGTGTGCCGTCGGGTCCCAGCCGGCACAGGACGGTTGTCGTCGCGTCGTGAACCGGGCAGTGCACGCGCACGCGCCGCTCGACGCGAGCACGCATCGCCCATCGCAGGACCCCGTAGGCCCCGACGGCGACCAGAAGCACTCCGATCGCGAAGGGCATCAGGCTCGCGTCGGGCAACGACAACCCATTGCTCAGGAACTCCCGGAGGCTCTCCATGGGAATGACCCTCCCCCCTCCGGCGATGCATCAATCGCGCCAACCGATGAGTGCTACCCCGGTAGCCTCCCGATTCCCATCCTCGCGAGGAAACGGGCCTCGCCTTCCTGCCCCCACGCCTCAGGGCGCAAATATGCCCCGATGCGTTTTGAGCGACGGACTTCTCATCCGCGCGATTCAGGGGCCACACGGCGGCGCTCTCATGCGGCACGGATCGTGAAGGCGAAGGAAATATGCCCGTGATGATCCACGTCATCCAGCGCTCGGCCCTGCCGGAGAATGGCGTCGTCACCTTCGAGGTGGGCGGCGGCAAGTATCTGGTCGCCGACGTGGACGGTGACGTCCAGGCGTTCTCCGTCCTCGGCAGGTCGGAGTCGCGCGCAGACCGGGCCGTGGTGGCCGATGGCCGGGTCCTCTGCCCGCTGCACGGCTGGCCGATCGATCCGACCGAAGGCCGGTGTGGGGCCGCCGGCCTGTGTCGGTACGAACCCCTGTCGGTCGAGGTCGCCGGCGACCAGATCCGCGTGAGTCTCCCCGGTCCTTGAATGGCAGAGCCGAGCCGCTCGGCGATCGGCTCACGATACCGTAGTGCTGCTACCGCACACGAGAGCGGGAGAGGGGTTCAGGGG
>JBOHQB010000158.1:0-1955 GCA_050731995.1 Candidatus Rokuibacteriota bacterium | reverse complement strand
ATTCCGCTCGCCGTCACGACCGGCGCGCGTCCGCTCAGGCTCAACCTGCCGCCGGCGCCGGATCTGCCGGTCTATCTCGCGGCGCTCGGCGACGCCTCGGTGCGCCTCGCGGGCGAGGTCGCGGACGGCTGGATGCCGTTCCTCTATCCCCGCGATCATCTCGCCGCGGGCATCGCGCTGCTCCGGGAGGGCGCCGCGCGGCGTGGCAACGGCACGCCGCCGCCCGTCGTGAGCCCGTCGGTGCCGGCCGTCGTCGCCGAGGATCCCGCCAGGGCGCGGGAGGGCGCGGCGTGGTTCGTCGCCTTCTATCTGACGACGATGGGCGCCTTCTATCGCGAGTCCCTCGCGCGCCGCGGATTCGCCTGGGAGGTCGACGCCGTGCTCGCCGAGAATCAGCCGAAGTTCACGGGCGCCGTGCCCCCGGCGGCCGAGCCGCTGCTCGAGCAGCTCACGGTCTGGGGCACGCCCGCGGAGGCGCGTGCCCGGCTCGCGCGCTGGTACGACGCGGGCGCCGCGTTGCCGGGGCTGCTGCTGCGCCCCAACCTACCGCCCGAGGAGCTCGCGTACACGCTCGAGGCGTTCCGGCCGATGCTAGAATCCCCACATGGCTGACGGGCAGATCACCGGGCGCGACCGCGTCGTCGCCGCGTACAAGGGCGGCTTCGCCGACCGCGTGCCCGCGTACCCGATCGCCGGCTCGTTCGCCGGGTGCCTCGACGGGCTCTCGATCGAGGAGTACTGCACAAACCCGACGAAGGCCGCGAAGGCCATGCTCAACTACTACGAGCGCTACCAGCCCGACATCATGATCGCCTTCAACGACCTCGCCAAGGAGGCGGAGGCGCTCGGCTGCCGCGTGAAGTACTCCGACTACGTCGTGCCCTCGATTGACCAGCACGTGCTGCAGGACGACAAGGGGCTGCTCGCGAAGCTCGAGATCCCGGACCCGTACAAGGCCGGTCGGCTTCCGGCGTTCCTCGAGCAGTGCACGGCGCTCTCGCAGGCGAAGCTGCCGAGCGGGCTCGGCGCGGTGCTCGTCGGGCCGTGGACGGTCGCGATGCTGCTCCGAAACCCGGAGCTGATGTGCCTCGACACCATCGACGATCCCGGGTTCGTCCACGACCTCATGCGCTTCTGCACGGAGTACGCGAAGCGGTTCGGTGACGCCGTGCTGGCCACGCGGATCGGCCTCTCGTACAGCGACCCGACCGCGTCGTGCTCGCTCGTCGGCCCCGACACGTATCGGGAGTTCATCAAGCCCTATCACCAAGATCTGGTGAACTACTTCAAGACCAAGAAGGTCGGCACGACCGTCCACATCTGCGGCACGACCCATCAGATCCACGAAGACCTCGTGGACGTCGGCTTCGTCGCGATCACGATCGACCTCGACCAGCAGGCGGACCCGAAGCTCCAGGTGGATCAGCTCGACCGGCTCGTGACGCTCGGTAACGCGCGCGGCGTCGTCGGAATCGGCAACGTCGACGTCACGATCTTCGAGCGGGCCACGAAGGCCGAGATCGAGGCGGAGGTGCGCCGCTGCATCGACACCGTGGGCACGCGCTCGCGCTTCGTGCTCTCGACCTCGTGCGAGCTGCCGCCGCGCGCCAACCCAGACTGCGTCCAGTGGTTCATGGACGCCGCGCGCGAGTACGGGCGCTACGAGCGCATCCTCGGATCCGCCGGACGGCCACCGGTCCTGGGCTAGCCTCCGGGCAGGCTCGCCACCCGCTCGATCACGCGCACGACGACCGGCTCGGCGCGGTTGCGTAGCGTGATCTCGTGGCGGGGGAACGCCGACGGGTCCACGCCGGCGCGCCGCATCACCTCCTCGGAAACCACGAGCTCACAGTCGAAGTCCTTCGTCGCCTGCTCGAAGCGCGCGGCGACGTGGACCGTATCGCCGACGGCGGTGAAATAGGTGCTGTCCCGGTAGCCCATGCGGCCGACGACCG
>JBOHQB010000157.1:0-8551 GCA_050731995.1 Candidatus Rokuibacteriota bacterium | reverse complement strand
GGCGACGCGCGCCGACCGGCGCGTCGCCGGGGCGCTCGCCCTGGCGCCCGGCGCGCGCGTCGTGGCCCTCGAGCGGCTGCGTCTCGTCGACGGCCGCCCGATGAGTCTGCAGTATTCGTTCCTGCCGGCGGCGCTCGGCGAGGCGGCGCTGCGGGCGGACCTTGAGCTGACGCCGCTCGGCCACGTGCTCGAGTTCAAGCTCGGCATTGTGATCGCGCGCGCGCGCGAGACGGTCACGGCGGTACGGTTGCCGCGGCGTGAGGCGCGTCTGCTCGGGTGCCGGACGGGTGTGCCGGGGTTCGAGTCCGAGCGCGTGTCGTTCGACGCGACGGGTGCGCCGATCGTGTTCGACCACGTCTACATCCCGGGGGATCGCTTCCGGATCACCCGGGAACTCAACTACTCCGAGCCCTATAGTCAGGAGATGGCATGAAGATCGTCGTGTGCGTCAAGCAGGTACCCGATACGGCGACGCAGATCAAGATCTCGAGCGACCCGAAGACGATCGACACGGCGGGGATCACCTGGATCGTGTCGCCGTACGACGAGTTCGCCGTCGAGGAAGCATTGCGCATCAAGGAGAAGCGCGGTCAGGGTGAGGTCGTGGCGGTGTCTCTCGGGCCCGACCGGGTCAAGGAAACCCTCCGTTCGGCGCTGGCGATGGGTTGCGATCGCGCGATCCACCTGAACGACCCCGTGTGGGCTGACGCCGATACGCTGGCGACGGCGCGCGCGCTCGCGGCGGTGATCAAGCAGGAGCAGCCCGCCCTCGTCCTCTGCGGGCGCCAGGCGATCGACGACGACATGGGCGCGGTGGCCGCGCAGGTCGCCGAGATCCTCGGCTGGCCGTGCGCATCCTGGATCATGGAGGAGACCGTCGACCCGGACGCGAAGTCCATCCGCATCGCGCGCCAAGTCGAGGGCGGTCTCGAGGTGTTCGACGCGCCGCTGCCGTGCGTTCTCTCGGCGCAGAAGGGGCTCAACGAGCCGCGCTACCCGACGCTCAAGGGCATCATGGGCGCCAAGAAGAAAGAGGTCAAAGACGTGAAGGCGGCCGATCTCGGGCTCGGTGGAGACGGATCCCAGCTCGCGATCACGACGCTGGAGGCGCTGCCGCCACGGCCGCCCGGACGGATCATTGCGGGCACCGTCGAGGAGGCCGCGAAGGAACTCGTCCGCGCGCTGCGCGAGGACGCGAAGGCGATCTAAGAAGGGTCAAGGAGAGACGATCAATGGCGGGCGCGTTCTGGTGCGTGGTCGAAGACGATCGGAAGGGGACACCCAAAAAGGTGATGGCCGAGGTCGTCGGCGAGGCCGCGCGCCTCGGCGGCGGGCCCGTCGAGGCGGTCTGGCTGACCGACACGGCGACCGACGCGGGGCTGAAGCAGCTCGGCGCGTGGGGGGCGACGAAGGTGTGGCTGTTCGAAGGCGAGGCGTACGCGCCGTATCGCGCGGAGGTGTGGACACCCGTCGTCGCGGATCTCGCCGCGAAGGAGCAGCCGAAAGCGATCTTCGCTCCGGTGACGAGCCGCCTGCGCGAGTTCGTCGCGCGTCTGGCCGCGCGGCTGGGCGCCGGGCTGTCGGCCGATTCGGTCGGCTTCGCGCTGGACGGCGACCGCCTCGTCGCAACGCGGCCGGTGTACGCGGGCAAGGTTCTCTCGCGCGTCACGTGGGCGAAGACACCGTGGATCGCGACCCTCCGGCCCAACGTCTTCCGGCCGGCCGAGGCCCAGGCGGGTCGGACGGCACCCGTGGAGCGTGTCTCGGCGGCGCCGCCGCCGGCGACGCTCAAGCTCGTCGAACGCCGCGAGGAGGTTTCGACGGGGCTGCCCGAGCTCACCGAAGCCGAGATCGTGGTGTCGGGCGGGCGCGGCATGAAGGGACCCGAGCACTACGTGATCCTCGAGGACATGGGGCGCGTCATCGGCGCGGCCGTCGGCGCCTCGCGCGCCGCGGTGGACGCCGGCTGGCGCCCGCACCGCTTCCAGATCGGCCAGACGGGACGCACGATCTCGCCCAAGCTCTACCTGGGCTTCGGCGTCTCCGGCGCGATCCAGCATCTGGCGGGGATGCGCACGTCGAAGGTGATCGTGGCCGTGAACAAGGATCCCGAGGCGCCGATCTTCAAGATCGCCGACTACGGCATCGTCGCCGACCTGTTCGAGGTGGTGCCGGCGCTCACGGCGGAGTTCAAGCGCCTGCTCGAGAAATAGGGGGCGGATGAAGCTCGATCTCAGCGACGAGCAGCAGATGATTCGCGCGATGGCCGCGGAGTTCGCGCAGGCGGAAGTGCGCCCGATCGCCGCCGACATCGACCGCGAGGCGCGCTTCCCGCACGAGACGCTGAAGCGCATGGGCGCGTTGGGCCTCATGGGCATCGCGATCCCCGAGCGGTGGGGCGGGGCCGGTGCGGACACGGTGTCCTACGTCGTCGCGCTCGAGGAGATCGCGAGCGTCTGCGCGTCGCACGCCGTCGTGATGTCGGTGAACAACTCGCTCTTCGGCGACCCGCTGCTGAAATACGGGACCGACGCGCAGCGCGAGCGCTACCTGCGCCCGGTCGCTTCGGGCCTCGCCCACGGCTGCTTCGCGCTCACCGAGCCGCAAGCGGGATCCGACGCGACCAACCAGCACACGCTCGCCGCCCGCGACGGCGATGGCTACGTCCTGACCGGGCGCAAGCTCTTCATCACGAGCGGACGCGAGGCGCAATTCGTGCTGGTTTTCGCGCAGACGGACCGGACGGCCGGCCACCACGGCATCTCCGCGTTCGTCGTCGAGAAGGGCGCCCGCGGCTTCGCCGTGTCGAAGACCGAGGACAAGCTCGGCATCCGTGCCTCGGACACGGCGGAGCTCGTGTTCGACGAGTGTCGCGTGCCCGCGAGCCAGCGCCTCGGCGAGGAGGGGCAGGGCTTCCGGATCGCGATGGGGACGCTCGACGGCGGGCGCATCGGCATCGCCGCCCAGGCGGTCGGCATCGCCGCCGGTGCCTTTGCCCGGTCGGTCGCGTACGCCCGGGAACGGAAGTCGTTCGGCGTGCCGATCGGCGAGCACCAGATGGTGCAGTGGATGCTCGCCGACATGGCGACCGCGATCGACGGCGCCCGGCTGCTCACGCTCCGGGCCGCGGCGCTCAAGGACGCCGGGCGGCCGTTCGGCACCGCCGCCGCCATGGCGAAGCTCTTCGCCTCGGAGACCGCGATGAAGGTCACGACCGACGCGGTGCAGGTCCATGGGGGCTACGGCTACATCCGCGAGTCCGAGGTGGAGCGGTACTTCCGCGACGCCAAGATCACGCAGATCTACGAGGGCACGTCCCAGATCCAGAAGCTCGTCATCGCGCGCGAGGTCCTGGGAGGCCGGGGATGACCGAGCGGGATGTCCGGTTCGAGACGCTGTCCGGTCTTCCGATCGAGCGCCTCTACGGGCCCGGGAGCCTCGGCGACTGGACGTACGCGGAGAAGCTGGGCGCGCCCGGCGAGTATCCGTTCACGCGCGGCGTCTATCCCACGATGTATAGGGGCCGCCTCTGGACGATGCGGATGTTCGCCGGCTTCGGCCGGCCCGAGGACACGAACGCCCGCTTCAAGTACCTGCTCGCGCAGGGACAGACGGGGCTCTCCACCGCGTTCGACATGCCGGCGCTCATGGGGTACGACGCCGACCATCCCCGCGCGCGCGGCGAAGTGGGCAAGGAGGGCGTCTCGATCTCGACGCTCGACGATTTCGAGCGCCTTTTCGACGGCATCCCGCTCGGCGACGTGACGACGTCGATGACCATCAACTGCACGGCCTCCATCGCGCTCGCCATGTACCTGGCGATCGCCGACAAGCAGGGCGTGGCGTGGAGCCGCGTCGGCGGCACGATGCAGAACGACATGCTCAAGGAGTTCATCGCCCAGAAGGAATGGATCTGCCCGCCCGAGCCCGCCGTGCGGATCGTGACGGACGTGATCGAGTTCACGTCCAGGCACGTGCCGCGCTTCAACCCGGTCTCGATCTCGGGCTACCACATCCGCGAGGCGGGGGCGACGGCGGTGCAGGAGCTGGCCTTCACGCTCGCCGACGGCCTGGGCTACGTGGAGGCCGCGCTCGCGCGCGGGCTCGACGTGGACAGCTTCGCGCCGCGCCTGTCGTTCTTCTTCGACATCCACAACGATTTCTTCGAGGAGATCGCCAAGCTGCGCGCGGCGCGGCGGATGTGGGCGCGCTTCATGAAGGAGCGGTACGGCGCGAAGAAGCCGGAGTCCATGCGCCTGCGCACGCATACTCAGACCGCGGGCGTCTCGGCGACCGCGCAGCAGCCCCTCAACAACATCGCGCGCGTCGCCATCCAGGCGCTCGCGGGGGTGCTCGGCGGCGCCCAGTCGCTCCACACCAACTCGTACGACGAGACGTGGGCGCTGCCGACCGAAGAAGCCGTCACGGTCGCCCTGCGAACGCAACAGATCCTTGCCGAGGAGACGGGCGTGGCGCTCACCATCGATCCGCTCGGCGGCTCCTTCTATCTCGAGCGGCTCACGGACCAGATGGAGGCGGCGGCGCTCGAGTACATCCGGCGTATCGACGCGATGGGCGGTATGGTCAAGGCGATCGACAACGGGTATCCGCAGAAGGAGATCGCCGACGCCGCGTACCGGTATCAGCTCATGGACGACCGCGGCGAGAAGGTCACGGTCGGGGTGAACAAGTACGCGATGCGCGAGGAGAAGCCGATCAACTACCTCCGGATCGACGAGTCCGTCGAGCTGGAGCAGATCGAGCGCGTCGGGCGCTTCAAGGCCTCGCGCGACGCGCGGAAGGTGGAGCGGCGGCTCGCGCAGCTGGCGGACGCCTGCCGGGGCGGGCGGAACGTGATGCCCGTGCTCGTGGACGCGGTGAAGGACTACGCGAGCCTCGGCGAGATCTCGGACGTGTACCGGCGGGTGTTCGGCCTCTATCGCGAGCCGATCATTTTTTGATTTGCCGTCGGGGCGGCTCCGCAGGGCTGACCTACTCAGGCTCGCCTCGGGCCCGACGCCCTGCGGCTTCGCACGGCGACCCGACGTTCGGGCTGAAGAGGTTGGGAGGAGAGGGATGACGATGATGGACCCGATCAGGATCACGAGAGCGGCGACGAAGAAGACGAAGCCCAAGGACAAGGACCTGACCTTCGGCACGGTCTTCACGGACCACATGTTCGTGATCGACTTCGAGGACGAGAAGGGCTGGTACGACCCGCGCGTGGAGCCGTACGGGCCGTTCTCCCTCGATCCGGCCACCGCGGTGCTGCACTATGCCCAGGCGCTGTTCGAGGGGCTCAAGGCCTTCCGGGGGCAGGACGGCAAGATCCGGCTGTTCCGGCCGCAGAAGCACGCCGAGCGGCTGAACGTGACGGCGCGCCGGCTCTGCATCCCGGCGATCGAGCCGGAGATGATCCTCCGCTCGTGGACCACCCTCGTCGACACGGACCGCGACTGGGTGCCGTCCACGGTCGGCACGTCGCTCTACATCCGGCCGACGGTCATCGCCAGCGAGCCGTTCCTCGGCGTGCGCCCGGCGAAGGAGTACATCTACTACGTGATCCTCTCGCCCGTCGGCGCGTACTACCCCGAGGGCATGAATCCGGTAAGGATCAAGGTCATCGACAACTACGTGCGCGCGGCGGTCGGGGGCATGGGCGAGGCGAAGACCGGCGGCAACTACGCGGCGAGCCTGCGCGCGGCGGAGGAGGCCAAGCACGAGGGGTTCACGCAGGTGCTCTGGCTCGACGGCGTGCACCGGAAGTACATCGAGGAAGTTGGCACGATGAACATCATGCTTCGGATCGGCGACGAGGTGGTCACGCCGCCGCTCGGCGGCACGATCCTGGCCGGCGTCACGCGCGACTCCGCGCTGACGCTGCTGCGTGACTGGAAGGTGCGCGTCTCGGAGCGGCCGGTCACGATCGACGAGGTGCGCGAGGCCGCCCACAGGGGCACGCTGAAGGAGGTCTGGGGGACGGGGACCGCCGCCGTCATCTCGCCGGTCGGCGAGCTCGCCTACACGGGCGAGCGGATCGTGATCAACGACGGCAAGATCGGCGAGCTCACGCAGAAGCTCTACGACACGATCGTCGGGATCCAGTACGGCACCGGACCCGACACGCACCGCTGGACGGTCGAGGTCTGAGCATGGCCGACTGCGTGTTCTGCAAGATCCGCGACGGGCAGATCCCGTCGCTCAGGATCTACGAGGACGACCGCGTCTTCTGCATCATGGATATCAATCCGCTCAACCCGGGCCACTGCCTCGTGATCACGAAGGCACACGGCGCCACGATCTGGGAGGCGGACGGCGACGACCTCGCGGCCTGCATGCGGGCGGCCAAACGCGTCGCGACCGCGATCCGCGAGGCGCTGAGGCCCGACGGGCTCAACGTGCTCCAGGCCAACGGGGCGGCGGCCTTCCAATCGGTGCCGCATTTCCACCTGCACCTGATCCCGCGCTGGAAGGGCGACGGCAAGGGCTTCGACTGGACGCTCGTGCCGGGCGACAAGGTGCAGATCGCCCAGACCGGGGACAGGCTCCGCGCCGCCCTCGGGACCTCGCGCGGGGGAGTCGAGAGGGGGGCGTAGCCCCCTTCTCCAACAGGGAGGAGTTATGACGGAGCGCAGCGTGCGCGTCGTCGTCGCCAAGCCGGGCCTGGACGGCCACGACCGCGGGGCCAAGATCGTCGCGCGCGCCCTGCGCGACGCCGGCTTCGAGGTGATCTACACGGGGCTCCACCAGACCCCCGAGCAGATCGTGGCGACGGCGATCCAGGAGGACGCCGACGCGATCGGGCTCTCCGTGCTCTCCGGCGCGCACAACCACCTGTTCAAGCGCGTGCTCGAGCTGCTCAAGGAGAAGGGCGCCGCCGACGTCGCGGTCTTCGGCGGCGGCATCATCCCGCCCGAGGACATCGCGGCGCTGAAGGCCATGGGCGTCAAGGAGCTGTTCACGCCCGGCACCTCGACGCAGGACATCGTCCGCTTCGTCCGCGAGCACATCCGCGCCGAGGTCTGAGGGAGCCGGTGGACTTCGAGCTCACGCCCGAGCAGCGGGACGTCCGCGCCGTCGCCCGCGAGTTCGCGGAAGGCGAGCTCGGCGACAAGATCGCCCCCTACGATGAGCGCCACGAGTTTCCCCGCGAGATCGTCGCGAAGCTCGGGCCGCTCGGCTTCCTCGGCGTCCTCGTCCCGGAGGCATACGGCGGCGCGGGCCTCGACCACGTCTCGCACGCCCTGATCGTCGAGGAGCTGTGCCGGGGCGATGCCTCGGTCGGCATCACGATGTGGGCGCACAACTCGCTCTGCACCAACCACCTGGCGCTCTTCGCGTCGCCGGCGCAGAAGGCGAGGCACCTGCCGCGGCTCGCCTCCGGCGCGACCCTCGGCGCGTGGGGGCTCACCGAGCCGGGCTCGGGCTCCGACGCCGCGGCGCTTCGCACGCGCGCGGAGCTCCGCGGGGATCACTGGATGCTGAACGGCAGCAAGGCCTTCATCACCAACGCCTCGGTCGGCGGCATCGCGGTGGTCATGGCGCGGACGGATCCCGAGAAGAAATCCCGCGGCATCTCGGCCTTCGTCGTCGAGAAGGGCACGCCGGGCTTCGTCGCCGGCAGACCGTACCGGAAGCTCGGACTGCACGCCTCGGACACCGCCGAGCTGATCTTCGAGGACGCGCGCCTCCCCGCCGAGAGCCTCATCGGCGAGCGGGGCATGGGCTTCGTGCAGTGCCTGCAAGTCCTCGAGGGCGGACGCATCGCGATGGCGGCGATGGCGGTCGGCATCGCCCAGGCCGCCGTCGACCAGGCGGTGAAGTACATGAAGCAGCGCACCGCGTTCGGCCGGACGCTCGCCGAGTTCAACGGGCTGCAGGGCATGCTCGCGGACGTCGCGACCGACGTCGAGGTCGCCCGCCTGCTCACGTTGCGCGCCGCGTGGCTCAAGGATCAGGGCCGGCCGGCGATGCACGCGGCCGCGATGGCGAAGGTCTTCGCGTCGGAGACGGCGATGAAGGCGGCGACCAAGGCGGTGCAGATCCACGGGGGCGCCGGCTACATCACCGAATTCCCCGTCGAGCGGCTCTTCCGCGACGCGAAGCTCACCGAGATCGGGGAGGGGACGTCGGAGATCCAGCGAATGGTCATCGCGCGGGAGATCCTCCAGCTCTCGTGAGACATCGTGTCGGGCGTAGGCCCTTCAAAGGCCTTCCGCCGGGGCGACCCGCCCGGCCGTGAGACAGGATTCAACCGACCCACGGACATCATGCCCCCTGGTACGGCGGCATTTTATGTCGCCTTCGCTCCGACTCAGATCCGTCTCCTGCGCCGCTTTGCTCCCGGTCGCACATCGGTTCGCGAGTCAGCATTCGTCGACACGCGGGGTTTCTTGCTCTTCGCCTGGCTCTCCATGAACTGAGTCAGATGGTCCCGATCCTTGAGCGCCCGGTAGGGGATCACGATCGTGTCGTTGCAGTGGTCGCACGTCAGCTCGAGGCCCCGCCTCGTCGCCCTGATGAGAGACACGCCACCGCGTTCCTCTGGTTC
>JBOHQB010000156.1:0-11879 GCA_050731995.1 Candidatus Rokuibacteriota bacterium | reverse complement strand
ACTGCGCGGGCATCGGCACGGCCGCGAAGACCTTCGGCAAGTCGGGTCCCGCGAAGCTCGAGGAGTTCACACGCGTGATCAGCGTGAACCTCATCGGCACCTTCAACTGCACCCGTCTCGCCGCCGCCCACATGGCGAAGAACGCGCCGACGGCCGACGGCGAGCGCGGCGTCGTCATCAACACGGCCTCGGTCGCCGCCTTCGACGGCCAGATCGGCCAGGCGGCGTACTCGGCGTCCAAGGGCGGCATCGTCGGCATGACGCTGCCCATCGCGCGCGACCTCGCCGAGCTCGGCGTCCGCGTGATGACGATCGCGCCCGGGATCTTCGAGACGCCGCTCCTCGGCACGCTCCCCGAGCCCGTGCGCCAGTCGCTCGCGGCGCAGGTCCCCTTCCCCAAGCGCCTCGGTCAGCCGGACGAGTACGCGGCGCTCGCCTGCCAGATCATCCAGAACGTGATGCTCAACGGCGAGACGATCCGGCTCGACGGCGCCATCCGCATGCAACCCCGCTGAGACGCACGCGCCGCTCGCGCACGGTCTACGAGACGCGCTCGCGCTGGGCCGACCGCATCCGCGTCGTCGACTGGCGGCGCGAGCGGCGGCTGATCGTCGCCGGCGACATCCTCTCGGTCCTGCCGCTCGACGGCGACTGGGTGCGCGTCGAGCGCGAGTACTGGTGGCGGGCGCTCTCGGCCGTCCGCCTGCCGCCGCGCCCGACGGCGCTGCTCGTCGGCCTCGGCGGCGGCACCCAGGTTCATCTCCTGCACAGATTCGCCCGGCCGCGCCTCGTCACCGTGATCGAGCGCGACCCCGTGATGGTCCGCGTCGCGCTCGACTGGTTCGGCCTCGATCGCCTCGGCCCCCTCGAGCTCGTCTGCGCCGACGCCGTGGACGCGGCACGCGGGCTTGCCCGGCTCGGCCGCCGCTTCGACTTCGTGATGGAGGACGCGGCCTACGCCGACGCCGATCCGCGCTCGCGGCCGCTCGCGGAGGCGCTGGCGCCGCTCGTCGCATCGGGCGGCGCCCTCGTGCTCAACCGCCACCGACGCGGCGATGCGGCGCCGCTCGCGGGCATGCTGCGCCAGCGTTTCGCTCGCGTGCGCCTCCGCCCGGTTCGTGACAAGTTCGAGAACGTGCTGCTCGTCTGCGAGCGTCCGCGTCGTGGGCTCGCGCCCTGAGGCCGCGCGACGTCGTCCTCGGGGCGCTCGTCGCGGTCGTCTGGGGAGTCGCCTTCGTGGCGGCGAAGCTCGCGCTCGAGTCCTTCTCGCCGCCGGAGCTCACCGCGCTGAGATTCGTGATCGCCTCGGTGCCGGTCCTGTTCCTCGCGCGCCCGCCGCTCCCGTGGTCGATGCTGGCGCCGATCGGTCTGACACTCTTCGCCGGGCAGTTTCTCTTCCAGTTCTTCGGCATCGCCCACGGCATGCCGCCGGGCCTCGCCTCCCTCACCACGCAGTCCCAGGCCTTTTTCACGGTCCTCTTCGCTGCGCTCGTGCTGGGCGAGAGGCCGACCCGGCGCCAGCTCGGCGGCATGGCGGTCGCGCTCGCAGGCCTCCTCTTGATCGCGGCCACGGTCGGCCACGATCTGACGGCGCTCGGCTTCGCGTTGACGTTGATGTCGGCGATCAGCTGGGGCATCGGCAACGTGTTGCTCAAGCGCGCGCCGGGAGTGGACATGCTCCCGCTGATCGTCTGGCTGAGCCTCGTCCCGCCGCTCCCGGCGCTGGCGCTCTCGATGCTCCTCGACGGCCCCGGGGATCTCGGCCGGGCCGTCTCGACAGCCACGTGGCTCGGGATCGGCGCCGCGATCTATCTCGGCCTCGTGGCGACGGTCGCCGCGTACGCGGTCTGGGGCGGCCTGCTGCGCCGCTATCCGGTCGCGACCGTCGCGCCGCTCGCGCTCCTGGTCCCGTTCGTCGGCGCGCTCGCGTCCGCGCTCGTCTTCGGCGAGCGGTTCGGGCCGCTGCGGCTCCTGGGTATGGCGTGCGTGCTCCTGGGCGTCGCGGTGATCGTGCTGACGCCGGTCCGCGCGCAGCTGACCGTGTCGCCGGCGCTGTGTGAGGACGTGCCGGGCGTGATCGATCTCATCGGGCGCGTGTTTCGGGAGTACGGCTGGATTTTCGTGCCGTCGGTCGAGCTGCCCGATCTCCTCGCCTTCGAGCGTCACTACGAACCGCCCCGGGGCGCCTTCTTCGTCGTCCGCCACCGTGGGCTGATCGTCGGCTCCGTCGGAGTCGAACGGCTCGACGACGCCACCGCCGAGCTGCACCGGCTCTATCTCGACGCCCACCTGCGCGGGCGCGGCACGGGCCGGGCCCTCGTGGAGCAGGTGCTCGACTGGTGCCGGCAGAATCGGATCGCGCACCTCGTCCTCTGGTCGGACACGCGCTTCGACCAGGCGCATCGTCTGTATCTGCGCATGGGCTTCGCGCAGACGGGCGAGCGGACAGTACCGGAGGATCTGAACGCGACGCGTGAATACCGCTTCGAGCATCCGGTCCGATGAGGCCGCTGCCATGACCAATCTGGAGTTCCTCGCGTTCCTCGTCGTCGACGGGGCGCTCGTGGGCGCGATCTACGCCCTCGTCGCGCTGGCATTCGTGGTCGTCTACAAGGCGTCCCGCATGATCAACTTCGCCGTCGGCGACCTGACGATGCTCGCCTCCCGGATGGTCGCCGCCGGACTCCACGCACTCGGGCTTCCGCTCGGCGGGGCGCTGGGCCTCGGCTGCGCCGGGATGGTGGCGGTGGGCGCGGCCTTCAGCTCGGCAGTCCTGCGCCGGATGTTCGGTCAGCCGTTGATCTCGCTGATCATGGTCACGATCGGGCTGGGGCTCTTCCTGCGCGGCGCATCGGCCATCGTCTTCGCCGGGGTTCCCGCCGGCATTCCGCTTCCCGTTCCCCTGGAGCCGCTCCACATCGGCAGCGTGCCGGTCTCGACCGACAAGCTCGTCGCCGCCGCCGCCGCCGGGGCGTGCATCGCCGCCCTGAGCTGGTTCTTCCACGCGAGCCGCACCGGGCTGGCGTTACGGGCCATCGCCAACGATCAGCAGGTCGCCATGGCCGTCGGGATCAACCTGCATCGCCACTTCGCGATCACCTGGGGGCTGGCAGGCGTCCTGTCAGTCCTCGCGGGGACGCTCTGGACCTTCGTGACGGGCGGCGGGTTCGGAATCGAGCTCGTCGGACTCAAGGTCTTCCCGATCGTCATTCTCGGCGGGCTCGACAGCTTCCCCGGCACCATCATCGGCGCCTTCGTGGTGGGCGTCGTGGAGAGCCTCGCGACCGGCTGGCTCGATCCGCTCGTCGGGAGCGGATTCAGCCGAATCGCCTCCTACCTCGTGCTCCTCGCCGCGCTCTTCGTGCGCCCGTACGGGCTCTTCGGCCGGGCGCAGATCGAGCGCGTCTGATCCCTCCCGCCCGCCGGCCTCACTTCTGCTTCTTCAGCTCCGCGATCAGGTTCGCGACCTGTGAGCCCTCGGTGACCGGCTCAAGCAGGAGGATGTGGCGGGCGTTCAGGACCGTGCGGTCGGGCGCGTGTCCCTCCCGACCGCGGCGGACCAGCGTGGTGGTCTGCTGCTTGGTCTCCGGGTTGGTCTGTATCTGGATGTAGTGGACGTCGGTCATGACGGGAAACGGCGAGTCCGCGCCCTCGAGCTTGCCGTAGAACGCGCTGCCGTTCGTCAAGAGCACCGCTTGGTACGGCGTGCTGAAGGTGATGCCGGCGCCGCTGTCCGCCAGTAACTGCCTTAAGGACACGCTCGTCTCCTACGAGAAAGATCTTCCTCTCTCTAACAACTTCACGAATAAACGGATGCTTCTGAGCGAACTTCCGCCGAAACTCGGACACAGTATAGGTCGACGGATTGAATTCTCGGTTCAGCCGCCTGCGCAGCGGAGCCAAGCGAGCGGCGATTTCTCGTCCGGGCAGATCGCCGACGATCATCAGGTCCACGTCACTGGTCTGAGTCTCTTCGCCACGGGCAATGGAGCCGTAGACGAAGGCCACTCGAATCCGATCCGAGACGCCCCTCAGAGAGGCGCGAAGCGAGTCACCAAGCCCTACCGTCTTGAGGAGCAAGGCCTTAAGCTCTCGGTAGATTGGATTCGTAGGGTCGACACGGTAGTAAGTTCGATTACCCCTCGCGATCTGACCGATCAAGCCTGCTGCCACGAGCCTCTTCAGAGCTGTTTGGACCACAAACAATCTCAAGCCGGTGATGTCCGTCAGTTCTCGCTGGTAGAAATCACGAGACGGACTGAGGAAGAAGACCCTCAAAAGGGCGAGGAGCGTGTGGCTCGCGAAAAGGTGGACGATGGCCGGATGCTCGAGGCGACCAACCAACCGAGCCTTTCGACCAGTCTTCTTGGTTATACGACCAACAGGCTTGGTCACGTCCCAGATACTACCAACATCTTGGAATTCGCCTAGCGGTAAACTCTCAGCCGCGCGGCAGCTTCTTGAACCGCAGGCGATGCGGGCGCTCGGCTTCCGCGCCGAGACGCTTCTTCCGGTCGGCCTCGTAGTCGGCGTAGTTGCCCTCGACCCAGATCACGCGCCCCTCGTCCTCGAAGGCCAGCACGTGCGTCGCGATCCGGTCGAGGAACCAGCGGTCATGGCTAATGACGACGGCGCACCCGGGGAAGTCGAGCAGCGCGTCCTCGAGCGCGCGCAGCGTGTCCACGTCGAGGTCGTTCGTCGGCTCGTCGAGCAAGAGCAGATTGCCGCCGCTCCGGAGCGTCTTGGCCAGATGCAGGCGGTTACGCTCCCCGCCCGAGAGCGTGCCGACCTTCTTCTGCTGGTCCGGCCCCTTGAAGTTGAACGAGGCGACGTAGGCGCGCGAGGCGACCTGACGTCCGCCGAGGTCGAGCGTCTCGGCGCCGCCCGAGATCTCCTCCCAGACGTTCTTGTCCGCGGCGAGCGTCTCGCGGCTCTGGTCCACGTAGGCGACCTGGACCGTGTCGCCGACGCGGAGCGTGCCGGAGTCCGGCTTCTCCTGGCCGACGATCATGCGAACGAGCGTGGTCTTGCCCGCGCCGTTGGGACCGACGACGCCGACGAGGCCGCCGCGCGGCAGCGTGAACGAGAGGCCCTCGAGCAGCACCCGGTCGCCGTAGGCCTTCGAGACCTTCTCAGCCTCGACGACGAGGTCGCCGAGGCGCGGCCCGGGCGGGATCGCGATCTCGAGCCGCTCGGCGCGCGTGTCGAACGACTCGCTCAGCATCGCGTCGTAGGCCTGCAGGCGCGCCTTGGACTTCGCCTGGCGCGCGCGGGGGGCCATGCGCACCCACTCCAGCTCGCGCTCGAGCGTGCGCTGACGCGCCTGGTCGGACTTTTCCTCCCGCGCGAGCCGCGCCTGCTTCTGCTCGAGCCATGACGAATAGTTGCCCTCCCACGGGATGCCGTGGCCGCGGTCGAGCTCGAGGATCCAGCCGGCGACGTTGTCGAGGAAGTAGCGGTCGTGGGTGACGGCGACGACGGTGCCGGGGTACTCCTTCAGGAAGCGCTCGAGCCACGCGACGCTCTCGGCGTCGAGATGGTTGGTCGGCTCGTCGAGCAGCAGCATGTCGGGCTTGGCGAGGAGCAGCCGGCAGAGCGCGACCCGGCGACGCTCGCCGCCGGAGATCTTCGTCACGTCCATGTCGCCGGGTGGCACGCGGAGCGCGTCCATCGCCAGCTCGAGCGTGCGGTCCAGATCCCAGGCGTTCGCGGCGTCGATCCGGTCTTGCAAGCGCGCCTGCTCCTCGAGGAGCTTCCCCATCTCGTCGTCCGAGAGACTCTCGCCGAGGCGCGTCGAGACCTCCTCGAAGCGCGTGAGGAGCCCGCGCGTCTCGGCGACGCCGTCCTCCACGTTGCCGCGCACGTCCTTGGCGGGATCGAGCTCCGGCTCCTGCGGCAGATGGCCGATCCGGAGCCCGTCGGCGGGGAACGCCTCGCCGAGGAAGTCCGTGTCCACGCCCGCCATGATCCGGAGCAGGCTCGACTTGCCGCTTCCGTTGGCCCCGAGCACGCCGATCTTGGCGCCGTGGAAGAACGACAGATAGATGGATTTCAAGATTTCCCGCTTGGGCGGGACGACCTTGCGGAGATCCTTCATGACGAACGCGTACTCACCCGCCATGTGTTTACTCGAGACCGGTGGGGGGTGTCGGGGAGGAGCGGCGGTCGCTCCCCCCGACGTCGAATAGTCGTCTGTGCTCGGGCATCATGCAGCGGTCCTGCACGACGTGGATGCCGGCACGCGCCAGGCGCTCGGCGGCACGATCGTTCCGGATGCCGAGCTGGAACCAGACGGCCTTCGGCCGCCACGGAAGATCCAGAATCTCCTCGGCGTGGCCCGGCAGATGCTCGGGACGCCGGAAGATTTCGATCACGTCCACGGGCGCCGGAAGATCCGCGACCGTCGCGACGACGGGCTCGCCGAAGACCATCGCTCCGGGCGGCAGCGTCGGATTGACCGGCAGCGCGCGGTAGCCGCGCTCGACGAGGTAGGCGGGCACGTAGTTCGCCGGCTCGGCCTGCCCCGTCTTTGCGCCGAGCACGGCGATCGTCTTCGCCTCGCTGAGGATCGCACGGAGTCCCGCGTCGTCGTCCACGAGAAAATCACGCCAGTCGCCCATCGACGGATCTTCTCTCACGGCTTGGCGAGCGCCGCAAGAATCTCGGCGCCGAAGGCATCCACGCGCCAGCGTCGCACACCCTCGACCGCGGCCAAGTCGTCGAGCGTCCGCGGGCTGGCGAGCGCGATCGCCGTGATCAGCCGGTTCGGCAGAAAGACGCCGGGCTCGAGGCCGACGCGCGGTGCCGCCACCGCGCGCCAGACCCGGAGCTTCTCGACGCGCTTGCCCACGGCGCCGGGCACGCGCGGCCGCGGGCGCGAGACCGGCACGGCAAAATCGGCTTCGTCCAGCGCCAACCCGCGCTCGACCGCGCCGAGGATCGCGCCGCCCCAGCGGGCACACGCGCGCGGCGTCATGCCGGCGACCTTGCCCAGCGCCGCCTCGTCGCGGGGCGCGGCGCGCGCGATGGCGACGAGGATCTCCGCCGAGAGCACTTTGAAAGGCGGGCGGTCGGCGGCCAGCGCCAGCTCGTCGCGGGTGTTCCAGAGCTCGCGCAGCACCGCTTGCTCGCGCGGCGTGAGCTCGCGCGCGCCCTTGGCGTACAGGTACGCGAAGGCGTCGTCCACGGGCTCGGGCGCGGGCTGGGCCGCGAGGGCCGCGCACTCCTCCTCGACCCACGCGAGCCTTTCGACCTTCGCCAGCTCGTCCGCCAGGTGATTCTTGAGCTCGAAGAGGTGGCGCACGTCCGCCGTCGCGTAGTCGACCTGGGCGGCGTTGAGCGGGCGCGCGGACCAGTCGTCCTTCTGCCGGGAGGGCGGCAGCGTCACCGCGAGGTAGCGCTCGAGCAGCGTGTCGAGGCCGAGCGACGTCGCGCCGAGGAAACGCGCCGCGATCGAGGTGTCGAAGACCGAGGCGAAGCCGAACCCGAAGCGGCGCTTGAGCTGGACGAGGTCGTTGTCGCCGGCGTGGACGACGAGCCGCGGCTGCTCTCCCGCGAAGACCGGCCCGAGCGGCGAGAGGTCTTCGAGCGCGAGCGGGTCCACGAGCCAGACCTCACCGCCGGGCAGGCCGAGCTGGATCAGCGCGAGCCGATCCGGATAGTGGTGCAGGCTGTCGCCCTCGGTGTCGAGCGCGACCTCGGCCGCGGCCGCGAGCTCCGTCGCGGCGCGTACCAGATCCTCCGGGCGCTGGGCCCAGCGCGGCGTCGGCGTCTCTGCCAACGCTCAGACTTTCCGCTGGAGGATCGCCTGCTCCATCCGCTGGAAGCGGCGACGGAGCGGCTCGAGCCCCTCGTCATGCGTGATCACGTACAGCTCGTCGGCGCGGATCGCCGCCAGCACCATCCCGGCGACGGTGTCAGGGTCGAGCGTCCGCCCCATCAGCTCCACGGCTTCGGCGGGGCCGGGCCCCCCGGCGTTGCGCAGCGCCGCGGGGCGGTTCCGCTCGGACGCGCGGATCTGCGTCGCGACACCCATCGGGCAGAGGACGGTGACGCCGATGCCGTGGGGCTTGAGGTCTTTCGCCAGCGTCTCGGAAAGGCCGACGACCGCGTACTTCGTCGTGTTGTAGACGCCGAGGCCGCGCGTGGCGACGAGCCCGGCCATGGAGGCGGTGTTCACGACGTGACCGCCCTCCTTCTGGGCGATCATCCTCGGCAGGAACGCTTCCAAGCCGTGGATCACGCCCCAGAGGTTCACGCCGAGGGCCCACTGCCAGTCGCGATGGGTCATCGTCTCGAGCCCGCCCCAGAGCGCGACGCCGGCGTTGTTGCAGAGGACGTGGACGCGGCCGAAGGTGGCGAACGCGCGCTCGGCGAGCGCCTGGACCGACGCGAGGTCGGCCACGTCGGTGTGGACGGTCGCAGCCTCGCTCCCGGCCGCCTTGATCTCCCCCGCCACCCGCGCCATGCCGGCCTCGTCCACGTCGGCGAGCACCACCTTGGCGCGCTCGCGCGCGAAGGCGAGCGCGAGCGAGCGGCCGATGCCGCTGGCGCCGCCGGTGACGACCGCGACCTTTCCCGTGAGCGTGTTCATAGAACCACCTTCGCGTCGCGCAGGCGCGCGATCGCCTCGCGCGTGTAGCCGTACTCGGCGAGCACCTCGTCCGTGTGCTCGCCGCGCGTCGGCGCATGGCGCCGCACGGCCGGGTCCATCCCGGAGAACGCGACCGGCATGCCGACGATCGGAATCTCGCCGAGCCGCGGATGGGCCATCTTTCGGATGACGCCGCGGGTCGCCGTCTGCGCGTCGTTCAGCACCTGGTCCACGGTGTTCACCGGCGCGGCCGGAGCGCCGGCCTCCTCCAGATGCTTGAGCAAGGGCTCCCGGTCCCAGCCGGCGATCGCGTCGCCGACGGCCTGCTCGAGCTCCGCGCGGTGCTTGACCCGCTCGAGGTTCGTCGCGAAGCGCGGGTCCTCCGCCATCCAGCCGAGGTCCAGCGCCTCGGCCAGCCGCCGCCAGAGGCGCTCGTTGGCCCCCGCGATGAAGATCCACTGGCCGTCGCGGCAGCGGAAGTTGCGATACGGCGAGAGCGAGGGGTGCGCGGAGCCGAGGGCCTTCGGGACGTTGCCGGCGAGCAGGTAACCCTCCGCCTGGAAGTTCAGGAGGCCGATGGCGGTGTCGAGCAGCGAGCCGTCCACGCGCTGGCCGAGCCCCGTGCGCTCACGCAGGAGCAGCGCGTTGACGATGCCGAAGGCGCAGATGATGCCGGTCGTGAGGTCGAGGAACGAGACGCCGCAGCGCACGGGCGCGCCGTCCGGCTCGCCCGTGATGGACATGATGCCCGAGAACGCCTGCATGAGCGCCTCGTAGCCGGCGCTTTCCGCTCGCGGCCCGGTGCGCCCGAAGGCCGAGATCGAGCAGTAGACGAGCCGTGGATTGTCGGCCGCGAGCGTGTCATAGGCGAGGCCGAACTCCTCCATCGTCCCGGTCCGGAAGTTCTCGATCAGCACGTCGGCCTGACGAGCGAGGCGCCGGACGATCTCGACGCCGGCCGGGGTCTTCAGATCTACGGCGATGCCGCGCTTGTTGCGGTTGTTGACGAGGTAGCCCACCGCCTCGCCGTCCTTGTGGGGCGGCCAGGAGCGCGACTCGTCGCCGGACTGGGTGTCCTCGACCTTGATCACTTCCGCGCCCATGTCGCCCAGAAGCGCGCCGCAGAACGGGCCGGCGAGGACGCGCGAGAGGTCGAGGACGCGGATGCCGTCGAGGGAGAGCGGGGTCGGAGCCATGCCGCCAAGAGTAACCGAACTGGCCACCCGCGACCACCCGGCGCTGTCTCGATCATTGGACATTGGCAGCGGCGGCGTCCGGTGGTTGTCTGAGGGCGGGAGGCGCGTAGAATCGGATGGCGATGACGCCGGCGCGGGTCGTGCTCACCGACCGGGACTACGAGGCGCTTCCCAACGACGGGAGGCGCTACGAGATCCACGAGGGCGAGCTGTCCGTGACGGCCGCGCCGCGGACGAAGCATCAGGAAGTCAGCATGAACCTGGCTGTCGCGCTATACGCCTACGTGAGGATGCGAGGTCTCGGGAAGATCTTTGCCGCCCCGCTCGCCGTGATCCTGAGCGACACCAGCGTCGTCGAGCCCGACATCGTCTACGTGGCGACGGACCGGCTCGCGCAGATCAGCGAACGCGGCATCGAAGGCCCGCCCACTCTGGCCGTCGAGATCCTCTCGCCGTCGACGACCCCGATCGATCGGCAGACGAAGATGCAGCTCTACGCGCGTCACGGTGTGCCCTGGTACTGGATCGTGGACCCGGACAACCGCGTGGTAGAAGTCTACCGTCTCGCCGAGGGGGCCTACGCGCTCGATGCCCGCATCGGCGCCGACGAGACGCTGCGAGCCGAGCCTCTCCCCGACCTCGTCGTCACGCCCGAATTGCTCTGGGCCTGACGCTGCCAGAGGCGTATCGGTCTTTGGGCATTGGCAGACCGGGCGTCCGGTGTTTCCCTCGAGGCGGGAGGCGGTAGAATCGGATGGCGATGACGCCGGCGCGGGTCGTGCTCACCTACCGGGACTACGAGGCGCTTCCCAACGACGGGAGGCGCTACGAGATCCACGAGGGCAAGCTGTCCGTGACGGCGGCGCCGCGGACGAGGCACCAGATAGTCAGCATCAATCTGGCATCAGCGCTCCACGTCCACGTGACCGCGCGGGGGGTGGGCCAGGTGTTCCACGCCCCGACCGCCGTGATCCTGAGCGACACCAGCGTCGTCGAGCCTGACATCGTGTACGTGGCGACCGACCGGCTCGGGCAGATCAGCGAGCGCGGCATCGAAGGCCCGCCCACTCTCGCCGTCGAAATCCTCTCCCCCTCGACGGCCCAGACCGACCGGCAGACCAAGATGCAGCTCTACGCGCGCCACGCCGTGCCCTGGTACTGGATCGTGGACCCGGACAACCGCGGGGTGGAGGTCTACCGGCTCGCCGCGGGTGGGTACGTGCTCGACACCCGCGCAAGCGGCGACGAGCCGCTCAGCGCCGAGCTGCTCGCCGACCTCGTCATCGCGCCGTCGTCCCTCTGGGCCTGACGCACCTCGCCACGGTGTATCGGTCTTTGGGCATTGGCAGCCGCGGCCTTGCGTGCTCCGCTGGAGCCGGGAGGCGGTAGAATCCGATGGCGATGACGCCGGCGCGGGTCGTGCTCACCTACCGGGACTACGAGGCGCTTCCCAACGATGGGAGGCGCTACGAGATCCACGAGGGCGAGCTGTCCGTGACGGCGGCCCCGGGTTCGAGACATCAGATCGTCAGCGCGAGGCTCCTGGCGCGCTTGCTGGCACACGTTGAGAGTCGCGGTGCCGGCATCGTCGTCGCGGCTCCGTTCGACGTGATCCTCTCCGACACGACGATCGTCGAGCCCGACATCGTGTACGTGGCGACCGATCGGGTTGCGCAGATCAGCGAGCGCGGCTTCGAGGGCCCGCCCACGCTGGCCGTCGAGATCCTCTCGCCGTCGACGGGCCAGATCGACCGGCAGACCAAGATGCAGCTCTACGCGCGCCACGGCATCCCCTGGTACTGGATCGTGGACCCCGAGAGCCGCGTGGTAGAGGTCTACCGTCTCGCCGACGGCGGCTACGCGCTCAGCCGGCGCGTGACCGGCGACGAGGCACTGACCGCCGAGCCGCTCACCGCGCTCGTGATCCCGCTCGCCTCCCTCTGGGCCTGACGCCGCCAGAGGTGTATCGGTCTTTGGGCATTGGCAGACCGGGCGTCCGGTGTTTCCTTCGAGGCGGGAGGCGGTAGAATCGGATGGCGATGACGCCGGCGCGGGTCGTGCTCACCTACCGGGACTACGAGGCGCTTCCC
>JBOHQB010000155.1:0-1643 GCA_050731995.1 Candidatus Rokuibacteriota bacterium | reverse complement strand
CGCGCGCCGGTCGTGACGGCGAGCGGAATGCGCTCGCCGCGGAGGAGCGCCCGCACCTGGGTCACCGCGCGCCGCATGCGCGCGACCGGCGCCTCGTACGCCACGTCGTGGAGTCCCTCGGTGAGCTGCGCGGTGGAGGCGCCGAGCCCGAGGACGAATCGGCCGCCGGAGATCGACCCGAGCGTCGCCGCGGCCATCGCGAGCTGGCCCGCGCTGCGCCCCCACACGCCGAGGATCCCGGTGCCGAGCGTGATGCGCGACGTCTTCAGCGCGGCCTCCGCAAGCAGCACCGTGACGTCGAAGGCCCACGTCTCCGGCAGGAAGAACGCGTCGTAGCCGAGGCGGTCCGCGGCGACGGCGGCGCCGACGAGCGCATCGCGCCGGTTGTCGAGCGGCATGATCGAAACGGCGAGCCGGCGGGCCATGGCCCTTCCTTATACCAGAGCGCTGTGCTACTTGTTCTCGACCGCTACCGAGCAAGGAGAGCGCTCGATGATCAAGCCCTACACCGCCGTCGGTCTCATCCCCACCGTCCGCGGCATCCGCAAGCGCCGCGACATCAAGATCAACCTCGAGCACCTCTCGCACCTGGTGAAGGCGGCCTCCTGGCTCTCTGCCCTCGACATCCCGGTGCGGCTCATCGCCTTCCCGGAGGGGGCGCTCCAGGCCTTTAACGACGAGGTGCTCGATCTCGACCACGCGACGTTCGCGCGCGAGTGCGCGATCGACATCCCCGGCGAGGAGACCGAGTTTTTGGGCAAGATCGCACGCGAGTACGACGCCTTCATCATGGCCCAGGCGAAGGCGAAGCATCCGGACTGGAAGGACCGCTTCTTCAACGTCGGCTTCATCCTGGATCCGAAGGGCAAGCTCATCCTGAAGCATTACAAAGTCTCGCCGCTCTTCCCCGTCGAGCACTCCGTCTGCCCGCACGACATCTACGACTGGTGGGTGCGGAAGTACGGCCGGAACCTCGACGCGTTTTGGCCCGTCGTCGACACCGAGATCGGGCGGCTCGGCATGATGATGGCGAACGAGGGCTCGTACCCCGAGAACGCGCGGGCGCTGGCGCTCAACGGCGCCGAGGTCGTCTACCGCGCGTCGTACCCGCACCCGGCGACGGGCAACGAGATCTTCGAGATCCAGAGCCGGGCGCGCGCGCTCGACAACAACATGTACGTCGTCGCGCCGAACATGGGGACCTACTACCTGTTCCCCGAGGAGAAGACGCCCATCGACACCTTCGGCGGGCGCTCCTACATCATCAACTACCGTGGCCAGATCGTCGGGCGGCAGGACTACGGCGCGGGCTCGACCTACGTCGCCGGGCCGATCGACATCGAGGCGCTCCGCGACCACCGGGCGCGCGCCCAGTGGGACAACTACATGAAGGACCTGCGCACCGAGCTCTACCAGCTCCTCTACGAGGAGCCCATCTACCCGAAGAACCTCGACCTCAAGCGCGCGCCGATGAAGCACGCCGAGTACCGCGAGAAGGTCATCAAGCGCCAGATCAGGCTCATGCACGCGCGCGGCATCTGGAAGAAGCCGGGGCGCTGACGCTCTCCGAGAGGGCCGCGGACGCACTGCGTCAAGGCAGAATTCCCGGAAGGTTCGGGCGCGATCCCCGATCCCCGCCCCGG
>JBOHQB010000154.1:0-14645 GCA_050731995.1 Candidatus Rokuibacteriota bacterium | reverse complement strand
GCGCCCGCGCGCGCGTCGTCGGCGTCGTCGATCCGGCGGCGCCCGGACCGTGGCCGGAGGCCTGGTACGCGCTCGTCCCGGAGGGCGCGGGGCGAGCCGTCCTGGCGCGCGCGATCCGCAACGCCTTCGCCGATCTCGATGCCGCCGCCGAGCGCGTCCGGTTGGAGCGCGAGCTTTCCGAGCTGAACGCGATCGGCATCCGTCTCTCCGCCGAGCGGGATCCGAGGGCGCTGCTCGAGACGATCCTCGGCAAGGCGCGCGAGATCACGCAGAGCGACGCGGGCTCGCTCTACCTCCTCGAGGAGGGGCCCGACGGCCCGCGCCTGCGGTTCGCGCTCGCGCAGAACGACAGCGTGGAGGTGACGTTCCGCGAGACGATCCTGCCCATGGCGGGCAGCGTCGCCGGACACGTCGCCCTCACCGGCGAGGTCGTGAACCTCGAGGACGCGTACCGTCCGCCGGCGGGCGCGACGTACCAGGTGAACCGGTGGTTCGACGAGCACGCGCGCTATCGGACCAAGTCCATGCTCGTCGTGCCGATGCGGACACCACAGGGCGAGACGCTCGGGGCGCTACAGCTGATCAACTGCAAGGGCGAGTTCGCCGGCCGCCTCGTGACTCCGGAGGAGGCGGAGCGGCACGTCCGCCCCTTCGGCGCGCGGCACGCGACGCTCGCCACGTCGCTCGCCTCCCAGGCCGCGGTCGCGCTCCACAACAGCCGGCTCTACGAGTCCATCCAGCGGCTCTTCGAGGGGTTCGTGAGGGCGGCGGTCACGGCGATCGAGGCCCGCGACCCGACGACCTCCGGGCACTCCTTCCGGGTCGCGCGCCTGACGGTCGCGCTCGCCGAGTCCGTCGATCGCGCGGACACGGGCGCGCTCCGCGCGACCCGGTTCTCGCCGGGCGAGCTGCGCGAGCTGAACTACGCGGCGCTGCTCCACGACTTCGGCAAGGTGGGCGTGCGCGAGCACGTGCTCGTGAAGGCCAAGAAGCTCTATCCCGCCGACCTCGATCGCATCCGCCACCGCGTCGAGCTGCTGTCCCGCGACCTCGAGCTGTCCACGACGCGCGCCAAGCTGGAGCGCCTGCTGGCCGCGGGAGCCGGCGACTACGCCGCGTTCGCCGCGGCGCTCGACGCCGAGATGGAGGACGCGATCCAGGAACTGCGGCGGCACCTGGACCTCATCGTGACCGCCAACGAGCCGGCGGTCCTCCATTCCGACTTTGCCGCCGAGCTCGCGCGGATCGCCGACCGCGCGTGGCAGGCGGGCGGCGACGCGCGCCGCGTGCTGACGCCGGACGAGGCGCGCGTGCTGTCGATTCCGCGCGGCAGCCTCACCGACGCCGAGCGCGTCGCGATCCAGCAGCACGTCGTTCACACGTTCCAGTTCCTCGCCCAGATCCCGTGGACCCGTGAGCTCCGGCGGATCCCGGAGATCGCGCGCTCACACCACGAGAAACTCGACGGCTCGGGGTATCCCTACGGATTCCGCGCGGAGCAGATCCCGCTGCAGTCGCGAATCATGACAATCGCCGACATCTTTGACGCGCTCACGGCCAGCGACCGGCCGTACAAGAAAGCGCTCCGCACCGACGACGCGCTCGAGATCCTCGAGCACGAGCGCCGCGCCGGCGCGCTCGACGGCGACGTGCTCGATCTCTTCGTCCGCGACCGCGTGTACGAGCAGCAGCACGCCGACGACGACGGGTAGCCGCGGCCGCGAGGACGCGCAGCGGGTGGGCCGGGAGGCGGGGCCGCCTCGGAAATCCGCGAGTAGATCAGGCGCGGCGCCGGGGCCGGCGAGCATGACACGGGGCCGCCTGAGGAAATCCGTTGGCCCTACCGTCGTCGAAGGCGAGTCCGGTGAGGCTGAGCGCGATTGGTCCGGTCACTGCGCCGGGTCTACTCGCGGATTTCCGAGGCGGCTCCGTGTCATGCTCGCCGGTCACACCGTGGCGGCCTCCCGACATCACGCGGCGAGGATGAACAAGAGCGAGCACCAGGCGCAGATCGCGCCGAGCGCGACCGCCGCCCGCGCGAGCTCCGGCACGAGCGCGCGATCGCTATTCACATGTTGAGTGGCATGGGCACAAAAAAAGGCGCGCGAGCGACGCTGCGAAATCAGACGGCGCTGGAGCGACGGGTACGGGACGGCGTGCGCGTTCATGACGATCCTCCTAGAAGCCTCGAAGCAGACCGACGACCTTGCCGAGAATGCTGAGCCGCTGGCGCGACGGATCCACGACGATCGGCGCCATCGTCGGGTGCTCAGGCTTGAGCACGATCCGGTCGCCCTCACGCAGGTAACGCTTGACCGTCGCCTCCGCGTCCCCCTCCCCCTCAAGCATGGCGACGACCACGTCGTTGGGCTCGGCGGTGGCTTGCCGGCGGACGAGCACGAGATCACCCGGACAGATGTGCGCCTCGATCATGGATTCGCCCCGCACGCGCAGCGCGAACAGCTCCTCGGGCCGCGCGGGCAGCGACTCGGGTGCGATGACCAGCTCGCCTTCCCTGTTCTCGACGGCGAGCGCCCCGCTGCCGGCGGCGACACGGCCCATGATCGGGATCGCGCGTGACGGCGGGGCCGGAATCTCCGTGGGCGTGAGGCCTCGCGCGGTGCGCCCGGCGCTCGCGCGTCGCCGCAGCGCGCCCTTCCTTTGCAACGCTTCGAGATGGTCGAAGGCCGCCCGCGGCGTGACGCCGAGGTGCTCGGCGATCTCGCGCACCGTCGGAGGAGCGCCGTGCTCGAGCACGAAGGCGCGGATGAAATCCAGTACCTCGCGCTGCCGCCGGGTCAGTTCGTGCATGACCGTGACTATACTCAACCGATGTTGAGCAAGTCAAACATTTAGTACCGGAGGAAGCGTCAGAAGGCAGGTTGAGCCGAATAGACCTTTAACGACTGATACTTGAGCTTGGAATCCCGGCTAGCCGCCGGGCTCCCAGGGCTCGCAGACGGGGCACGTGACGAAGCCCTGGTCGCGCGCGTCGGCGATGGACTTGAACCACGTGCGCTCGGCGTCCGGGATGCGCGCGACCCAACTGCAGTCGGTCTTGTGGAAGAGGCGCGAGCCGCGCTGCGCGCAGAACGGCTCGGCCGGCGCTTCGGCGGTGGCCACGGCGGTCGCGTCCGCGTACGGATCGGTCTCCGACGGCAAGGCCGCGGTCGCCGGCGCGGTCTCGACCGGCATCGGCACCGGCTGCTCGACGACAGGCTCGGGCGGCGGGTCGGGCTCGTTCAGCTTGAGATTCGTCTCGACCGTCGTCCGGAACTCGTCGCTGGCGCGCCGGAACTCGCGCATCGCACGGCCGAGCCGGCGGCCGAGCTCCGGGAGCTTCTCCGGTCCGAAGACGAGGAGCGCGAGCGCGCCGATCACGATCATTTCTTGCAAGCCGATGTCGAACATCGCGCCCTAGGGTACTACGGTTCGCGAGCCGCTCAGATGCCGGCGAGGCGGGCCAGCTCGACGAAGGAGCGCACGACGACGTCCGCCGCGCCCGACGGGGCGCCGTCCGGGGCGTAGAGCACCGTGCGCATGCCGACCGCGCGCCCCCCCGCCACGTCCGCCTCCAGGCTGTCGCCCACCATCGCGACCTGCGCCGCCGGCAGGCCGAGCCGATCGAGCGCGATGCGGAAGAGCGGTGTCTCGGGCTTGCCGATCACGACCGGCCGCACGCCGGCGGCGACGGCCACGGCTTCGACGACGGCGCCGCAGCCGGGCACGAACTCGTCACGCTCGAGCGGCATCCGCGGATCCAGGTTCGGCGTCATCAGGGCCGCGCCGGCCGCGACGGCGCGCGCCGCCGCGGTCATCCGCTCGTACGTGAACGCCGGGTCCCGGCCGACGACGACCACGGTGGCGTCGCGCCACGCCCCCACCTCCACCGTCGCGTGACCGGCGCGCGCGATCGCGGAGCGCAGCTCGGCGGTGCCGAGGACGAGCACGCGCGAGGTCCCGAACCGCTGCGCGATGACCTCGCCGATGATCTCGAGGGGGCTCAGCACCGGCGCCTCGAACCCGACCCCGAGTCGCCGGAGCTTCGCGACCAGGTCCGCGATGGCGACGCCCGAGTTGTTCGTGAGGAACGCGACGCTCCGGCCCGCGGCGTGGAGCGCCGCGAGCGTCTCGCCGGCGCCCGGGTTGAGCGCCTCCCCGCTCCAGACGCAGCCGTCGCAGTCGAAGACGAAGCCGCGGACCCGGTGCAGCACGTCTAGCGCGCTCCCTCCCCGCGCGCGAAGTCGGCGATGGCGTCCGTGTAGACGCGCTCGGTGCGCTCGGCCACCCTCGCCCAGCTGAACGACGACTCGACGCGACGCCGTCCCGCGCGGCCCATGGTCTCCGCGAGCGCCCGGTCCCCGAGCAGGCGGACGAGCGCGGCGGCGAGCGCGGCGGGCGCGGCGGGCGGCACGAGCACGCCCGTCACCCCGTCCTCCACCACATCGAGGATGCCGCCCACCCCGCACGCGACGACGGGCGCGCCGCAGGCCATCGCCTCGAGGTTGATCAACCCGAAGGGCTCGTACACCGACGGGCACGCGAAGACGGCGGCGTGGCTGTAGAGCTGGACGAGCAGATCGTGGGCAACCATCTCGGCGATCCACTTCACGTTCGGCTGACCCGCCACGGCGCGCTGGAGCCGCTCCTCGATCTCCGGCGTATCCGGCGCCGACGCGCAGAGGACCACCTGCACGTCTTTCGGCAACCGCGACGCCGCGGCCAGAAGGTCGAAGATCCCCTTCTGATCGGTGATGCGGCCCACGAAGAGCACGTACGGCTCGCGCACCCCGAAGCGCTCGAGGGCGTCGCGGCGCTCGGTCCTCCGGAAGCGCTCGGGATCGATCCCGTTATGGATGACGACGACGCGCGCCGGGTCGGCGCCGAAGTGGGCGAGGATGTCGTCGCGCATGCCGGCCGAGACGGCGATGACGCGGTCGGCGGTCTCGACCGCGGTCCGCTCGATCCACGACGAGATCAGATAGCCGCTGCCGAGCTGGTCCGCCTTCCACGGACGCAGCGGCTCGAGGCTGTGCAGCGTGACGACCAGCGGAATCCGGTGGAGCATCCGGATCCAGAGCCCCGCCATGTCCGCGTACCACGTGTGGGCGTGCGCGACGTCGGCGTCCACCGGGTCGCGCGCCATCGCGAGCCCGACCGAGAGGGTCTCGAGCGCCGGGGCGTAGCGCGGCCCGTCGGCGCCGGCCTTGAGCCGCTCCCACGCCGCGTAGCCGCGCACGACGATCCCGTCGTCGCGCGGCTCGCGGGCGCCGAAGCAGCGCACCTCGACCGCCATGCGGCGCGCGAGCGCCTTGGAGAGCTGGTCGGCGACGACACCGGCGCCGCCGTAGATGTGCGGCGGGTACTCCCGGGTCAACACGACAGCCTTCACGGCGCCTGGGGCGGGTCGTCCGTGGCGTCCTCGGCTTCGTCCTGCCGCTCGAGCTTGCGCGACACCGTGCGCGGATCGATCCCGAGAAGCTTGGCCGTCAGCGTCTTGTTGCCCTTGGTCGCCCGCAGCGTCGCGTCGAGCAGCTGCGCCTCGATCTCGGCCAGCGGAGTTCCGATGCGCACCGTGAGCACGCCCTCGGGCAGCGGCGTCGCTCCCGCGATCTCGGGCGGCAGGTCGGTGACGTCCACCCGCGCGCCGCGCGCCAGCACCACCCCCCGCTCGGTCACGTTCTCGAGCTCGCGCACGTTGCCGGGCCACGCGTATGCCTCGAGGCGCCGGATCGCTTCGTCGGTGAGCCCCTCGAGCCGGCGGTTGTTCTTGGCCGCGTAGACGCGCAGGAAGTGCTGCGCGAGGACGCGGATATCCTCACGGCGCTCCCGGAGCGGCGGCACGTTGATGGTGATGACGTTGAGCCGATAGTAGAGGTCCTCGCGGAACCGCTTCTCCCGCACCATCTGCGCGAGGTCCTGGTTGGTCGCCGCCACGATGCGCACGTCCACCCGGATCGTGCGCGTCCCGCCGAGGCGCTCGAACTCCCCCTCTTGAAGCACGCGGAGGATCTTGGGCTGGGTCACCGGCGACAGGTCGGCGACCTCGTCGAGGAACAGCGTTCCCCCGTCGGCCAGCTCGAAGCGTCCTTCCTTGCGCCCGGCGGCGCCCGTGAAGGCGCCCTTCTCGTAGCCGAAGAGCTCGGACTCGAGGAGCGTCTCCGGCAGCGCGGCGCAGTTGACCGCGACGAACGGTCCGCTTCGCCGTGGCGAGCGCTCATGGATCGCCCGGACGACCGACTCCTTGCCGGCGCCGCTCTCGCCCTGGATCAGCACGGTCGCGGACGAGTCGGCGACCTGCTCGACGAGCATCATCATGCGGCGGAACGCGGGGCTCGTGCCGACGATGGCGCCCTGCCCGAGCAGGTCGTCCAGGCGCTGCTGGAGCGCGCGGTTCCTGGTGATGAGATCGCGGCGCTCGAGCGCCTTGTCGATCAGCTTGAGCAGCTGCTCGCGACGGAACGGTTTGGTGAGGAAGTCGTAGGCGCCGTCCTTCATCGCCTTCACGGCCTCCTCGACGGTCCCGAACGCGGTCAGGAGGATCACGTCCACGTCCGGCGCGATCGCCTTCGCCGCGCGCAGCAGCTCGATCCCCGTGAGCCCGGGCATTTTCAGATCTGTGACGACGAGGTCGACACCACCCGCCTGCAGTCGCTCGAGCGCCGCGCGCCCGTCGGAGGCGAGCGTCACGTTGTACCCCTCGCGCGTGAGCGTGCGCTCGAGGCTCTCCCGGAGCCCCGGGTCGTCGTCGGCGACGAGGAGCGTGGCGGCCGACGCGGGCGCGGGGACCGCGGCGGCCTCAGCCATTCGTCGTCCGCTTGACCGGCAGGCGGATCGTGAAGACCGCCCCGCCGCCCGGCCGGTTGCCCCAGGCAAGCTCCCCGCCATGGTCCTCTGTGATCTGCCGCGCGATGGACAGACCGAGCCCCGTGCCCTGCGGCTTCGTCGTGAAGAACGGCTCGAAGAGGCGCCCCGCGACATCGGTCGCGATTCCGGCGCCCGTGTCGGCGACGCTGAGCTCCACGGCTTCGTCGACGAGCCGGCTCGTGAGCGTGAGCTCGCCGCCGCGCGAGAGCGCCTCGAGCCCGTTCTTGACGAGGTTGTGCACTGCCTGACGCAGGAGCCCGCGGTCGATCTCCATCACGGGGACGTCGGGGTCGAGGTCCACGCTGAGCGCGAGCCCCTGGCGCGTGGCGACGGGGCGGACGAAGTCCGCCAGCTCCTGGAGCAGGTGGTTCACTGATTCCTCGTCGAAGTGGGGCTTCGGGAACCGCGCGAAGGCCAGGTATTCCTCGGTGAGAGCGTCGAGCGTGTTGACCTGGTCGCGGATCGACGCCAGGAGCCCGACCGCCTCCTGCATGTCGGCCTCGGGCCGGCCGCGCACGATGTCCTGGAGCATCTCGGCGTTGAGCTCGATGGCACTGATGGGGTTGCGGACCTCATGCGCGATCTTCAGCGACAGCCGTCCGACCGTCGCCATCCGCTCGGCGACCAGCAGCTCCTGCTGCGTCGCCTGCAGGCGCGACAGCGTGCTGGTCAGCTCGTCGTTGAGGCGCTCGACCTCGACACGGGCGCGGCGCTCGCGATCGACGACGTGCCCGAGCGCATAGGCGGGCAGCCCGACGAGCCCCATCAGGATCGTCACGGCCGTCCATGCCGCCTCGGGTGGCGCCAGGAACGCCGCCGTCCAGTAGATGAGGCCGGCGACCCCGGTGAGCAGCAGCCCCATCCACTTCCCGAAGTAGTAGGCGTTGACGGCGACGAGCGGGTAGAAGAGGCCGACGAACGGGCTGTCGCCGCCGCCGGTGAGGTAGAGGAGAAAGAAGATCAGCAGGAGATCCACCGCGAGCGCGGCGCTGAAGATGATCCGCGTGGCGCGCGGGTTGATGCTGACGAGCGCGAAGACGCCAGCCTTGTAGGCGCCGAACCAGAAAACGAGCGAGTAGAGGTCGATGCGGTGGCGGGGCCGGAGCGGTGCGAGGCCGAGGCTGGCGAGACCGCCGACCATGACGACGGCGAGCAGCACCGCAAACACACGCTCGTCGCGCTCGAGGAGCCTGAAGATCGCGTGCCAGGGCTTGCGCTCGACGGTCGCCGCCGTCATCACTCGGCGCCTACTGTAGCACGCGAGCGGCGCGCGCTCAGAGCCGGCGGCCGCGGCGGTACTGGACCACGCCCAGCCACACGGCGACGGGCTCCTGGATCAACCGCGCATTCCCTCGGAAAGATTTGCCGCCGCGGCGTCGCGCGCCCGGTGTATACTCCCTCTGCCTGTCGTGGTCACATCGGTCGCCGTGAACCTCCCCAAGGAGCGCCCCCCATGGCTGTGAAACTGTTCGTCGGAGGCCTGTCTTTTTCCACGACCACCGAGCGTCTGCGGGAGGTGTTCGCAGCCGCCGGCGCGGTCGAGTCCGCGGCGGTCGTCACCGACCGCGACACGGGCCGGTCGCGCGGCTTCGGCTTCGTCGAGATGGCGACTCCCGAGGAGGCCGAGCAGGCGATCAGCAGCCTGAACGGCTCGAGCCTCGACGGCCGCACCATCCAGGTCGAGAAGGCGAAGTCGCCGGGCGCCGGCGGCGATCGGCGTCCCGGCGGGCGCGGCGGCTTCGGCGGCGGGCCGGGCCGCAGCCCGCGCTGGTAGCGGCGCCCCACACCCGCGCCGTCGTCCTCCATACCGAGGCCTCGCGCGGCTTCGGCGGTCAGGAGATCCGTATCCTGACCGAATCACGGTGGCTCGCCGATCACGGTTGGCGGCCTATCCTCGCCGTCCAGCCCGGCAGCCGCCTCCTCGCCGAAGCGGAGCGGGCCGGCCTCCCCGCGGTCGCCGTGCGGATGCGTCACCCGCTCGACCTTCCCGCCGTGCGCGCGCTCCGGCGCCTCGTCGCCGGGGAGCGCGTGGCGCTCGTCCACACCCATAGCTCGGTCGACGCCTGGCTCGGCGGCTTCGCCGCCCGCCGAGCGGGCGTGCCCGTCGTCCGGAGCCGTCACGTCACGATCGCCGTGCCCCGCCGGCGCGCGCTCGTGTACCGCCTCGCCGACCGGGTCGTCACCAGCGGCGCGGCCGTCGCCGCGGTGCTGGCGCGCGCGGGGGTGTCGGGGGCCAAGCTCGTGCCGATCGCGCCGGGCGTGGACACGCGTCGCTTCCATCCGGGCGTCAGCGGCGCGGGCGTGCGCGCGGAGCTCGGCCTCGGCCAGGCCCCCCTCGTCGGCCTCGTCGCCAACATCCGCGGCTCCAAGGGTCACGACTACTTCCTGGCCGCCGCTGGCGAGGTACTCCGCGCGGAGCCTGCCGCCCGGTTCGTGATCGTCGGCGACGGCGTCGGGTTCGACGACGTGCGCCGGCGCGTCACCGAGCTCGGGCTCGAGCGCGCGGTGACGATGACGGGCTTCCGCCGCGACATTCCCGAGGTGCTGGCGTCGCTCGACGTGCTGACGCTGCCGTCGATCCGCTCGGAGGCGACCTCGCAGGTCCTGCTGCAGGCGCTCGCCGTCGGCACGCCCGTGATCGCGTCCACGGTCGGCGGCAGCGGCGAGGTCGTCCGCGACGGCGAGACGGGGCGCCTCGTACCGCCCGCCGACGCGCCCGCCCTCGCGCACGCGATCCTCGGACTGCTGCGCGATCGCGAGCGCGCGCGCGCGATGGCGCGGCGTGGACAGGCGCTCGTGAGCGAACGCTACTCGCTCGACGCGTCGATGGAACAGCTCACGACGGTCTACGCGGAGCTCCTCGCGGCGCGCGCCTGACACAATCGCTGGGGGGCTCTCACGGCTCAGCGGTCGCGCGCGAGAAACGCGCGGATCAGCCCGTTGACGCGCTCGGGCTGCTCGTGGATCACCCAGTGCGTGCCTTCCGGGATCCGCTCGATCCTGAGGCCTGGCACGTGGGCCTCCAGCCCGACGAGGTTGCCCGGGAGCAGGGCCGTGTCCTTCTCGCCCCAGATCACGAGTGTCGGGGTCGTCACGGTCGTCGGCCCGCCGGGCGTGCCGAGGGTCCCGGAGGCGGGGCCGCCGTCGCGCGCGGGCGGTCCGACCCGCGCGGCGCGGTAGTAGTTGAGCCCGCACGTGAGGGCACCCGGCCGCGCCCACGCCTCGCGGTACATCGCCCGGTCCGCCTCGGTGAAGCACCCGCTCGCCAGGAGGTCGGTGAGCACGATCCGCTCGAGGACGGCGTAGTCGTTGTCGGTGAGCAGCTGCTCGGCCTTGTCGCTCCGGAACGCGAGCATGTACTCGCTCGCCTTCTGCTGCGCCGGGTTCTCGCGGAGCTCGCGCGCGAACACCGCGGGGTGCGGCGCGTTGACGATCACCAGTCGCTCGAGCCGGTCGGGGTGGCGGATCGCGAAGGCCCACGCGACGGCGCCGCCCCAGTCGTGGCCCACGAGCGTGAAGCGTCGGTGGCCCAGGTGGTCGGCGAGCGCGCGCAGGTCCTCGACGAGGTGCGGGACGGCGTACGCCTCCACCCCGGCCGGCTTCGAGGACAGGTTGTGGCCGCGCATGTCCGGCGCGACGGCGGTGTGGTCGCGCGCGAACTCGGCGAGCTGGTCCTTCCACTCGTACCAGAACTCGGGGAACCCGTGGACGAAGAGCATCAGCGGTCCCGTGCCCGCGATGGCATAGTGCAGCCGCACATCGTTCACGTCCGCGTACCGATGCTCGAGCGCGAGGCTCACCGGACGTCCCGCCGGGTGATCACGACGACGCGGCCGCGGTCGCTCACGAACGCGTTCAGGAGCCAGGAGACGACGCTCACGATCAGCGATCCGAAGAGCGCCGCCCAGACGCCGTGGACGTCGAAGCCCTTGATCAGCTGCGACGTGAGCCAGAGGCAGAAGGCGTTCAGGGCGAAGATGAAGAGCCCGAGCGTCAGGAGCGTCACGGGCAGCGTGAGGACGAGCAGGATCGGCCGCACGACCGCGTTGATGAGCCCGAGCACGAGCCCGGCGCCGAGCGGGATCAGGACGCCGCCGCTCAGCTCGATGCCGGGCACGATCGTCGCGGCCAGGTAGATCGCCGCGGCGTTGGCCAGCACCCGGGCCAGGAATCCCATCGCGCCACTAGCCTACCCGATCCGCGGCTCCGCGCGCCCGGGGGTCAGCGCGGTCGGAGTCGAGCCGGGTCGGGGACGTTGACACACGCGCCGGGCGGACGCTAAGGTTCCCCCGATGTCCCGTCGTCACCTCGCGACGGCCCTCGTCCTCCTCGCGCTCGCCGCGGGCGGATGCATCGGCTCCTACAAGGCCTCCGTCGTGGACCCCAGGGGCGTCTCCGGTCTCGCGCCCACCGTGGAGGATCCGGACGTCGGCCTCGTCGGTGCCGTGCGCGGCTTCGACCTCCGCCCATACACGGTGATCGGCGTCGCCCGCTTCGACGTGAACAAGGACGACGTCAAGGACGACGAGGACCGGAACCTCGCCGCCGCCATGCCCGACTACTTCCAGTCCGAGATCGTCCGCCGCTTGCGCGCCTCCGGCATCTTCGAGCGGGTGATCAACCTGACGGAGCGCGAGTACACGCCGGGCACGGAGCAGGCGCTCAGGCTCGAGGGAACGATCACACGACTCGCACCCGGCAACCGGGCGCTGCGCTACCTGATCGGCTTCGGCGCCGGCGCTGCCAAGGCCCAGGCCGAGACCCGCTTCGTGGACGTGCAGACCGGAAAGGTCGTGCTCGTGACCGCCGACCGGCGCAAGGCCTCCTTCGGCATCTTCGGCGGCGACAGCGAAGAGCACTTGCAAGAAGCGTTCTCCGACATGGCTCGCGACCTCGCGAAGTACCTCGTGCGCCTGCGCGCCCAGCCCGCGGCGACGGCTGCTGCGGTAGCCGCGGCGCCGGCTGCGCCGTCGGCCCAGTCGCTCGTTGGCACGTGGCGGGGCACACTTCGCGTGCCTCCGGCCTCCCAGGCGTCCGGGCCGCGGACCTGGCCGGTGGTCCTGCAAGTGGCCGACGCCAGTGGTGGCGTCAGCTGGCAGCTCGCGCGCACCGACCAGGCCCACGGCGTCATCGCCCGCGGTACCGTCGAGGCGACGCGGGACGGCGTTCGCCTGAGCGGCACCTACGATCAGGAGACGTTCGTGGCGCTCGGCGGGCAGACCCTCCCGCAGGTCAAGGTCACCTACACGGGAGCGGTCGCGGCGGACACCTTCGACGCGACCGGGATCACGGGCGACCAGCGCGTGTACGTCCTGTCCGTCCGCCGCGCGGGCCCGTAGCGTCCGGCGCGCGCTCAGGGCGCGCCCCGGTGGTAGAGCATCCAGTACACGATCACGCCCGTCACCGACACGTAGAGCCACACCGGCAGCGTCACCCGCGCGATCCGGCGATGGCGCGCGAAGTCGCCCGAGAGGGCCCGCCAGAGCGTCGTCAGCACGAGCGGCGTCATCGCCGCGGCCAGCACGATATGGGAGACGAGCAGCGTGAAGTAGACGGGCCGGATCCACCCCTGCCCCGGGAACGGCCGCGAGCCGGCGAGGGCGTGGTACGTCACGTACGAGACGAGGAAGGCGATCGAGACGACGGCGGCGGCCAGCATGCACGCGCGGTGCTGAGGGATGCGTTTCCGACGCACGAACCGCCAGCCCATGACCAGCAGCATCGCCGCCGCGCCGTTGAGAGTCGCGTTCACCGTCGGCAGCGCCGCGACGGCCCCGCCTCCGCTGCCGGCTGTCCGGTCGCCGAGCAGGAGGAACGCGACGGCAGCGACGAGGACGATCGAGAGGAGTCCGATCACCGGCAGGACGAGGCGGTCGCCCATGACCACCCCATCCTACCCGGTGGCCGCCTCAGGACGTCGTAGGAACGCCGCCTGGGCCTCGCGCGTGACGCCGAGCCGTCTTCATGGAAGGTGATCCCACCCGTGGTTCCGGGGCGGGCGCCGGGCGAATCCGTGCGGTCGACCCGGCGCGCCCGTTCACATCGAGTGGTCGACGGGCAGGAAGCGCTCCAGCACCTCGACGTTCACGACACCGCGCGCGCGATCGCGAAGGCCACGGCCGCCGCGAGCCCGCCGATCAGCGTCGTCTGCAGCCCGCTCCGCACCGGCGACATCCCGGTGAAGCGTCCCTTCACCGCGCCGAAGACGGCGAGCGCGGCGAGCGTCACGGCGACGGAGAACCCGAGCGCGACGGACTGAGCCTCCACCAGCATGTAGGGCAGGAGCGGCACGAGCCCGCCGGCGACGTAGGCGCCGCCGATCGCCACGGCGCTCGTCAGCGCGCGGCGCGGGTCCGGGCGCTCGAGGCCGAGCTCGAAGCGCAGCATGAACTCCGTCCAGTCAGCCGGGCGCCTCTGGAGCGCCTCGACGACCGGCAGACTCTCCTCTCGGGTGAGCCCGTACTGCATGAGGATCTCGACGACCTCGGCGGCCTCCGCCTGGGGCTTCTCGACGATCTCGCGCTCCTCGCGCGCGCGCTCGCTCGCGTAGTGCTCGACGTCGCTCCGGCCAGCAAGGTAGCCGCCGAGGCCCATGGCGATCGACCCGGCCGCGACCTCGGCAAGGCCGGCGGTCACGATCAGGCCGTTGGAGGCGACGGCGCCCGTGAGGCCCGCGGCGAGCGCGAACGGCACGGTGAGCCCGTCGGACATCCCGATGACGATGTCCCGGACGATGGCGCCGGCGGTGAAGTGTCGTTCGGTGTGAGGAGTCAGCGGCATCGGCGTCCCGCGCATAGGATACGACGGCGGCGGCGGCCGCAGGGTCCGGATCCCGCGCGCCGAGCGCTCGCGCGTCAGGCGCCGCCCGGCCGCACCGTCAGCACCGGGCACGGGGCGACCCGGACGACCCGCTCGGCGACGCTGCCGAGCAGGAGGCGGTCGAGGCCGCTGCGCGAATCGGGTGCCTACGGGACGCCCTGTGGAGGCGGCTCCTCGCCGGGAGGCGGCGTGCCGAATTTGACACTCCGCGCGCGAGGCGCCTAGAATCGGCGACGGTACGCCGCGTGCGAGCGCACGGCGAGGCAGAATCCACGTGACTCCAAACGTCGACGACTTTTCACGGCAGATCGCGGCGCTGACCGGGCGCTTCGCGGACCTCGGCGCCAAGCTCGCCGAGGCGGCAGGGGCGCTTCAGGACGCGGGCGCGCCGCCCTCCGACGCGCTCGTCGAAGAGCTCGCCGCCGCGCGCACCCAATTCACCGACCTCTGCGCCGTGGTGCTCGCGGCCGGCGAGGCGCTGGGCACCTCCGCGGGGCTGCCGCCGGAGAGCCTGACGGCGCTCGAGCCCATGCTCGATGCGCTGACGCAGGCGCTCGCGGTGCAGGCGAAGCGCGCCGCGCTCGCGGAGATGCGCGCAGAGATGGGCACCGTGCTCGAGCGCGTGCACGAGGTCATCCACAGCGACGACCCGAACTTCGCGGCGCTCGCCGACGTCCACAGCCGCGCGAACGAGGTGCGCGCCGCCATCGAGGGTCTCGAGGATCCCGATTCGGATGCGGCGCGGGCGGTCGCCGTGGATCTCGCCGCGTTCAGCGACTTCCTCGCGCTGGTCGAGGAGCGCGAGGGCCTCGGCGACAACCGTTATGCGCAGCTCGAGGAGACCGTGTCGTCGGCATTCGGGCGCGCGCTGGCGATGGCCATCTCGCGCGGCCGTCTGGTGATGCGCGGCGCCGAGCCGCCGCCCCCCCCGCCGCCTCCACCGCCTCCACCCCCGCCCC
>JBOHQB010000153.1:0-28262 GCA_050731995.1 Candidatus Rokuibacteriota bacterium | reverse complement strand
CGGGTGAAAGCCGCGCGGCTCATGTATCGCGGGCCGATCGAGGTCGGAAGCCTCGTGACTGCGATGCGCACGACCGTCGAGTCCAACGGCTGGCGGCACATCTCGTCGACGAAGGCCGAGGACCGGGGCACCATCCAGGTCTACGAGAAGGACGGGGCATCGCTCGAGATCCGGTACTGGGAGGGCTTCTACTGGCGGCCCGTCACGTACCTGGAGCTCACGACCAGCCGCGCGCTCCAGGCGGGCACGTTCGGTCCGACGCAGGCGCAGACGGCCGTTCCGGTCCAGCCGCAGCGCTAGTCAGGGCTGGCGCCAGACCCCGTCGTCGTGGGCGATGAATTCGTCCGCCTCGGGCGGGCCCCACGTGCCCGCCTCGTAGGTCGGGAGCGTCGCCGGGCGTCGCCCCCACGCCTCGAGCACCGGCTCGAGGAACGTCCACGCCTGCTCGACCCAGTCGCCGCGCGCGTAGAGCGTGGCGTCGCCGTGGATCGCGTCGAGCAGGAGCCGCTCGTACGCCTCCGGCGGCTCGCCGCCGAAGACCTCGCCGTAATGGAAGTTGAGCATCACGGGCGCGAGCTTGAGATCGGCCCCGGGCGTCTTCGCGGCAACCGTCAACGCGATGCCCTCGTCGGGCTGGATCCGGATCGCCAGCGTGTTGGCTTCGACGCCGGCCGGGCCGCGGCGAAAGATCATGTGCGGCGTGCGGCGGAAGCGGATCGCGATCTCGCTCGCCCGCCGCGGCAGACGCTTGCCCGTCCGGAGCAGGAAGGGCACACCGGCCCACCGCCAGTTGTCCACGCGCACGCGTAGCGCCGCCTAGGTCTCGGTGATCGAGTCCGGCCTGACGCCCGGTTCTTCCAGGTAGCCGGGCACCGACTTGCCGCCGACGAAGCCCGCGCGGTACTGCGCGCGCAGCGCCACCTCGTCCACGATCGCCGGATCTACCGGCCGGATCGAATGCATCACCTTGTTCTTCTCGTCGCGGACCGGCCCCGCGTCGAAGGTGACGGGCGCTTCCATCGCGACGAGACAGAGGAGCTGGAGCAGGTGGTTCTGGACCATGTCGCGGAGCGCGCCCGCCTCCTCGTAGTAGGAGCCTCGGCTCTCGACGCCGAGCTCTTCGGCGACCGTGATCTGGACCTCGGCGACGTGGTTGCGGTTCCACAGCGGCTCGAAGATGCCGTTGGCGAAGCGGAAGACCAGGATGTTCTGCACCGTCTCCTTGCCGAGGTAGTGGTCGATCCGGTAGATCTGCTCCTCCGAAAAGACGGACGCGAGCGAGCGGTTGAGCGCCCGGGCGCTCGCGAGATCGCGCCCGAAGGGCTTCTCGACGACGATTCGCGTCCAGCCGCCGCCGGGCGCCGGAGGCTCCCCCAGGCCCGAGCCACCCAGGTTCTCGACGACCGCCTCGTAGAGACTCGGCGGCGTCGCCAGATAGAAGAGCCGGTCGGCGGCGCCGCCTCGCGTCTGCTCGAGCGCCCCGAGACGCTCGCCAAGCTTCGCGTAGAGCTCGACACCGCGCGGATCGCCCGGGACGTAGTGGACGTTCGACGCGAAGCGCTGCCAGACGCCGTCCGACGGCACCTTGAGCCGCGCGAACTCCTGCACCGCGGCGTGCATGCGACCCCGGAACGCCTCGTCGGTCATGGCGGTGCGGGCCGTGCAGACGATCGCGAAGGGCTCGGGCAGCGTGCGCGAGGCGAAGAGGCTCCAGAGCGCGGGCATGAGCTTGCGCGCGGTCAGGTCGCCCGAGGCGCCGAAGATGACGAGCGTGAACGGATCGTCGCGCGTCACGGCGTCGGAGGCAGGAGCACCGCGGCGGCGCGGTCCAGGAGCCAGGTGAGCCGCCCCTGCGGCGGCGCGATCATCGCCGCGGGCAGCGACGTGCCCTTGTCGGCCAGCGCCGCGCGGACGACCTTGGCCTTCTCGGCGCCGGCCGCGAGGACGACGACACGCGCGGCCGCGTTCAGCACCGGCAGCGTGAGCGTGAACCGCTGCGGAATCACCGCCGCCGCCGCGTGGACCGCGGCGACCGTGCGGAAGACCTCCTTGAGCACGGGCGAGCCCGGGAAGAGCGACGCGGTGTGGCCGTCGATGCCGATGCCGAGGAGCACGAGGTCGAAACGCGGCAGCTCGCCGCGGCGGGTGCCGAAGACCTCGGCGAGGGTTCGCGCGTACTCGCGCGCGGCCTCCTCGGGATCGACGGCGTCGGCGCGCACGCGGTAGACCTGGTCCGCGGGGACGGGCACCTTCGCGAGGAGCGCCGTGTGCGCCATCCGGTAGTTGGAGTCCGGGTGCTCGGGCCCGACGCCGCGCTCGTCGCCGAAGAAGACGTGCGTCACGGCCCAGGGCATGCGCGCGCTGCGGGGCGGCGCGGCGAGCAGCTCGTACGCGGTGCGCGGGGTCGAGCCGCCGGCGAGCGCGACGGTGAAGCGGCCCCGCACGGCGACGGCGGATGTCGCCACCTCGACGACCGCGTCGGCGGCGGCCTCGGCGAGCGCCGCCGGATCCGCGACGATCGTGAGCTCGGGCGTGGGCATGCTCAGATCATACCCTCTCGTCGAGGCGCCGTTGCCGCTCGAGCGCCTCGCGGTAACGGGCGTGGTGCGCCGCGGCGGGCTCGAAGGTCTCGCCGAGCGGCTGGCGGGCAGCGGCGAGGTCCGGGAGCACGCCGAGCGATTCCAGAGCGAGCAGCGCGGCGCCGCGGCTCGTCGCCTCGCTCTCGCGCGACCAGGTGACCGGCCGTCCGAGCGCGTCGGCGATGATCCGCGTCCACGCCCGCGAGCGCGCGAGCGCGCCGCCCGACGCGACGACCGCGTGGTCCGGCGCCGCGTGCGGAGCGACGAGCGTGTGGATGAGCGCCAGCCGGAGCGCGACGGCCTCGAGCGCCGCGCGCGCGACGTCCACGGCGCGCGTATCGAGCGAGAGCCCCGCGATCACCGCGCGCCGCTCCCCGCGCCAGCCCGGCGCGCGCTCGCCGGCGATGAACGGTAGCACGGTGAGGCCGTGCGCGTCGGGCACCGCCGCCCCGAGCGCCTGCTCGAGCGCGGCGTCGTCGGGCAGGCGCAACAGCTCGCGGCACCACGCGAAGAGGTTGCCGCCCTCGTTGGTGGCGCCTCCGAGCAGCGCCCGGCGGCGGTCGAGGCGGTAGCGCCAGAGGCCCCGGGGCGGCGGGGCGTCGGCGGTGACGACGCGGAGCGCGGCGGAGGTGCCGATGTTGAGGGCGACGCGGCTCGGGTCGGCGCAATCCGAGCCGACGCTGGACGCGGCGCCGTCGCCGACCGCCGGAAACCAGGGCACCGAGGCGAGCCGCGGCCAGCGTCGCGCCCAGGGCGCCCGCAGCCCGCGGCGCGGTTCGGTGAGGTCGCGCAGCCGGAACAGCCGCGACTCCTCGATGTCGGCCGCGGCGAGCGCCTCCGCATCCCAGCGCACGCGCTCGAGGTCGAGCAGCCCCGTCCCCGAGGCGAGGGACACGCTCGTCGTCGCCTCGCCGAAGAGGGTCAGCTCGAGGTGCTCGCCGATCGAGCCCCAGCGCGCGACCCGTCGGACCTCGTCGGGATTCGCGCGCTCGAGCCAGCGGAGCTTGGCGGGCCAGTAGACGGAGTGCAGGTGGCAGCCGGTGCGCGCGTGCAGTGCGTCGTCGTCCAGCGCGCTCTTCAGCACGGCCGCCTCGCCGGCGCTCCGCGAGTCCGCCCACATGTAGAGGGGTGTCACCGGGCGGTTGGCGCTGTCGAAGCCGAGGAGGCCGTGCCAGAAGGTCGCGACGCCGACGCCGCGCACGTCGTCGAGGCGCGGACGATCCGCGCAGATCGCGTCCAGGCATCGTGCCGTGGCGTCGAGGAGCGCCTGGGCGTCGTGCTCGCTGCCCCCGTCGTGGGTGAGCGTCGGGGCGTACGGGGCCTGGTGGAAGCGGCCCGGCACGGCGCGCCCGGCGTCGTCGTAGACCGCCGCGCGCGCCGACGAGGTCCCGATATCGAGCGCGATGACCATGGGCGCCCATTGTAAGATGTCGCCATGGCGGAGGGGTGGGAGGTCCTGACGATGCGCGGCCTCGCGGCGACCGACGAGCGGGCCGAGGAATTCACGGGCACGCTCGTCATCCACCGGGTCGGCAGCCCCGAGCCGGTCGAGAACGTCACGATCCGCGTGAAGCGCTCGATCCTCAGCGAGCTGCACGACAACGTCGGCCGACTCCTCGCGCGCTCGACGGGATTCAAGAAGCGGCAGGGGGCGTGAGCGTGGCCCAGATCCGGGTGCTGAGCCCCGTGGGGCGCGTGGCCGCGGCCGGGCTGGCGGCGCCGGCCCTACCCCGAGACTGGACGGGCCGGACGGTCGGCTTCCTGGACAACACCAAGTCGAACTTCGACCTTCTGACCGCGCGGATGGGGGATCTCCTCCGCGACCGGCTCGGGGTGGCGCAGATCGTCCACCGCCGGAAGGCCAACGCTTCCACGGCGGCGTCGGCGGATCTCGTCGCCGAGCTCGTCAAGACCTGCGACGTCGTCTTCGCCGGCTCAGCCGACTGAGGGTCCTGCACGTCGTGGAGTCTCCACGACGCCATCGAGATCGCGAAGGCGGGAACGCCGGCCGGGCTCATCTCGACGACGGCGTTCCAGGGGCTGGCCGTCAGCGAGATGGGCGCGCTCGGCGTCTCGGGCGTTCCGCTCCTGGTCGTCGAGCACCCGCTCGGCGGCGAGGCGCCTGAGTCGATCGCGCGTCGGGCCCATCAGGCCGTCGAGCAGCTCGCGAGCCTGCTGGACACATCCGGGAGCGGACGCGCGGCCGTCACGGCCACGACCGCGGCTCCGGCGCAGGACGAGTCCACCGACCCCTTGACGATCGACGACTCCGCCGAGACCGCGCTCGCCGAGTTCGTGGCGCGGCGCTGGTGCGACGGGCTGCCGATCGTGCCGCCGACGGCTTCGCTCGTCCGGGCGATGCTGGGCGGGCGCGACCCCGCCGTCTCGCTCGGCGCGCTGCCGCCCCTCTGGCGCCAGGCGACGCTGGAGAAGCTCGCCGTCAACGCCGTGATGGCGGGCTGCGAGCCCGCGTACTTCCCCGTGATCCTCGCCGCGCTCGAGGCGATGCTCGATCCCGTGTTCAACCTCTACGGCGTGCAGGCGACCACCCATCCCGTCGCGCCCCTCGTCGTCGTTCACGGCGAGTACGGCCGACGCGTCGGCGTCCACGCGGGCAGCGGCTGCTTCGGCCCCGGCTTCCGCGCCAACGCGACCACCGGCCGCGCGATCCGCCTCATCCTCCTGAACGTCGGCGGCGCGTGGCCGGGGCGGTACGACATGGCGACGCAGGGGAGCCCGGCGAAATTCTCCTACTGCATCGGCGAGAACGTCGAGGCCTCGCCGTGGGGGCCGCTCGACGCGTCGGACGCGGTGACCGTCTTCGGCGGCGAGCCGCCGCACAACGTCAACGACCACGTCTCGACGACGGCCTCCGGGATCCTGACGACCGTGGCGGACACGGCGGTGTCGCTCGGCTCGAATGTCGGCTGGTATTTCTCGCAGAGCCAGCTGCTCATCGTGCTCGGCCCCGAGCACGCCAAGACCATCGCGAGCGACGGCTTCACGCGCGCCGACGTCCAGCGCTTCCTCTTCGAGCACGCGCGGCTGCCGCTCGGCAGCCTCAAGCTCGGCGGCATGTGGGGCATGCACGACTGGCCGCGCTGGATGACGGCGACGAGCGACCCGGGAGCGCTGATGCCCCAGGTGCCGTCGCCGGACGACATCCTCGTGCTGGTCGCCGGCGGCGCGGGGAAGCACTCGGCGGTCGTGCCGAACTGCACGTTCAGCCGCGCCGTGAGACGGCCGATCCGCGTCTGAGGCCCTCGCGCCGGCCCTCGGCGCTCGCGAGCAGCGCCAGCGCCCCGAGCAGCAGCGCCGCGCCCGCGCCACCGACCGCGCCGAGCCGCTCGCCGAAGACGACGACACCGAGCGCTGTCGCCGTGAGCGGCTCGAGCAGGGAGCCGATTCCCGCCGCCGAGGCCGAGACGTCCCGCAGGCCGAGCGTGTAGAGCGCGTACGCCCCCGCCGTCGTGACCACGCCGAGATAGAGCAGCCACGGCCAGCCCAGCGCGACCTGGAGGAACGCGTCCGGGAGCGCCAGGGCCGGCAGCATGACGGCCGCCGCGAGCGCGAAGTTCGCCGCCGCGAGCGGCAGCGGCGCCGAGCGCCGGAGGGCCGCCTTGCCGACCACGACGTAGAGCGCGTAGGCGAGCCCCGCCCCCAGCGCGAGCAGCACTCCGGCGACGAAGCGCGGCGAGAAGTCCGCCGCCGTCCGGGGCCCCGCGAGGAGCAGGGCGGTGCCGGCGACCCCGAGCGCCAGCGCCCCCGCCACGGACGCCGTGAGCCGCTCGCCGAGGAAGACGGCGGCGAGGGCGGCGATCATCAGCGGCGCCGAGCAGATCGCGAGCAGCGCCGTGATCGCGATGCCGGTGAGCGTCACCGCCGTGAAGTAGGTCGCCTGGAAGGCCGCCATCGAGAGGCCCATGAGCACGACGCGCCACGCGTCGGCCCGCGCGACACGGACGGACCCCGCGAGGGCGCGCGCCGTGAGCAGCAGCACGACCGCGCCGACGAGGAGACGCGCCGCGCCGATCACGAGCGGATGGGCGCCCGCGTGGGCCACGAGCACCGTCGTCACCGAGCCGGTCGTGCCCCACGAGATCGCCGCGAGCGCGATCAGGGCGAGGCCACGGAGCGGGGCGGGGCTTGACGGGGCGGACACGCGCCGTGATCATAGCCTGCCGCTCGGCGGAAGGAGAGACGCGCATGAACGTGGGCTTCATCGGGACCGGGACCATGGGCCAGCCGATGCTGGCAAACCTCGTGAGGAAGGGACACGCCGTCGTCGCATACGACGTGGTCACCGAAGCGCTCGCCGGCGCCGTCGGCCTCGGCGCCAAGGCGGCGACCTCGGCCGCGGACGCGGCGAACCGGAGCGAGCTCGTAGTCACGATGCTCCCGTCCTCCTCGCACGTCGAGGCGGTGTACCTCGGCGCGGGTGGCGTGCTCGAGGGCGTGGCGGGGGGCCGGCTCTGCGTGGACATGTCCACGATCGACCCGTCCGTCTCGCGTCGGGTCGCCGGGGCCCTCGCCGCGCGCTCGGTCCGTTTCCTCGACGCGCCGGTCTCCGGCGGCGTGCCGCGCGCCACGGACGGCACGCTGGCGATCATGGTGGGCGGCAACGCCCGAGATCTGGAAGCGGCCCGCCCGGCGCTCGCCGCGATGGGAACGAACATCATCCACGTGGGTCCCGTCGGCAGCGGGGAAGTCGCCAAGCTGTGCAACAACCTCATCGCCGGCGTGTCCGCCGTCGCGGTGAGCGAGGCGTTTCGGATCGCCGAGGGGTTCGGGGTGGACGCCAAGGTGCTGACCGACGTGATCTCGAAGTCATCCGGGAACACGTGGGTCATGGAGCAGGCGCACCCGGTGCCGGGGCTCGTCCCCCGGGCGGCGTCGTCGAAGGACTACGCCCCCGGGTTCATGACCGACCTCATGGCGAAGGACCTCGGCCTCGCGGTGAGCGCGGCGCGCGAGCTGCGCATCCCGGTCTTCGTGTCGCCGGCGGCCCAACAAGTTCTGCGCCTGGCGTCGTCGCACGGTCTCGGGCGGAAGGACTTCACCGTCGTGTACCAGTTCCTCAAGCCGTCGAGTGGCCAGGCGCCGGTCTAGGAGGGCGCGCGATGGTCGTCACCGAGCAGCACGTCGACATTCCGTCCGGTGGCGGCCGGATGCGCACCCTCGTCGTCGCGCCGGCGACCGCGGGCCGGTATCCGGGCGTCGTGCTCTACTCGGACATCTTCCAGCTCACCGGCCCGCACGTGCGTGCGACACGGCGGCTGGCCGGCAACGGGTTCGTCGTCGCGGCGCCCGAGATCTACCACCGCCTCGAGCCGTCCGGCGCCGCGATCCCCTTCGACGACGCGGGCCGCACCCGCGGGCTCGACGACGCCGCGCGGACACCGGTGGCGGACTTCGACGCCGACTGTCGGGCGACGCTCGACTGGCTCGCGCATGATCCGCGCGTGCTCCCCGGCGCGCTCGGTGTCGTCGGCTTCTGCATCGGCGGTCACCTGGCGTTCCGCGGCGCGCTCCAGCCCGACGTGCGGGCGACGGTGTGCTTCTATCCGACCGGCGTCCACAACGGCAAGCTCGGGAAGGACGCCGACGCTGGCACGCTCGGCCGGGCCAAGGAGATCCGCGGCGAGCTGCTGCTCGTCTACGGCGCGACCGATCCGCACGTGCCCGAGGACGCGCGCGCGACCATCGCGCGCGCGCTCGCCGCGGCGGGCACGCGCGTGACGACGAAGATCTATCCCGGCGAGCACGCCTTCATGCGGGACGAGGGACCGCGCTTCGATCCCCAGTCCACCGACGAGGCGTTCCGCGAGGCGATCGCGTTCCTCCGATCCGCGCTCATGCGCCGCTGATGCGTGGCCGTCCGAGGTAACAGAGAGAGGAAGAAAAGACTATGGACGTGTGCCCAAGTGCCGACTGACCTACCGATGATTGATCCGCCTCCGTGCACAAAGCGGTGACTGGGGGGAACTGACGGAGACACAGAAGGAAGCACTGAAAGCGATCCAGACGCAGAATGAGCAGATCATCAAAGACTTGGTTTGAGACTCTAGGGCCAGGCTATTTGAGAGCGAATAGGGAAGGGAGGGAGGTAATCAAGTTGATGGGACTGGCGAACGGATGGTGGGATGATTTCGAGCTGGAGTTGGCCAGGAATCCACCACAACCACAGCGCGCGGATGAGCCTTCCGGGGAAAAATGAAACGGGTGAGTCCGGGCGCTACTCATTCACGCGCGTAGGCTGCCGCGTCGGTACGCTGGCCATGGGTCATGACATCGTGGGCAGGGAACCGGGACGAGCGGATCACCAGGCTCATTGGTAATGCCAGGGACTTCGACCCGGAGAGCCGCGGCGTTGTGCGGCTGCGCTCGGCCGACCCGAGCTCGGGTGCGACCTTGCGAGCCGCAAGGGGCTTGACCGGTTCCGAGAGCGAGAGACGGCGCCGGGGCCCGACTGCCGGACCGACGCCGAGATCGACGCGTTCGTGCGCCGCACCGCGATCACGACCCATCACCCGTGCGCCACCTGCGCGATGGGAACCGGCGAAGGCGCGGTGCTTGATCGGGGGAATCCGCGTTGCCGACGCCTCGGCCATGCCCGATCTGGTCTCGGGCAACATCAACGCCTGCGTGCTGATGATCGCGGAGAAAGCGGCCGACCTGGTGCTCGGCAAGCCGCCGCTGCCCGTCAGTGGATCGTGATCAGGGCCTTCTTGGCTTTTAAGGGAAGCTCGATGGGGACGAACCAGTTTCGGGGGTACAGGTAGTCTTCGCCTGATTCGTCGAGAACGCGGATGTCGGAGGGACTGTCGTTGCGTTTCGGTCTCACGATGCGATAGATCTTGCCGACGACGAGATCGATCTCGTACTCGCCGTTGTGAATGCAGACCGCGAACTCCCCTGACCTGTCTCCTCGGCTCGCCATGATCGCTACTCCAAATTCCTCTTTCGCTTGAAGTAGACGCGTCCGATCCGATGGGCTTCAAACCAGTGAAGCTCAGCCCGCTGGAGCGTCCCGTCGTCGAACTGGATCGTCGCCTCGCCCCTCATCTTACGCCAGCGCCCAGCACCAAACCTCTGGATCAGATGTCTCCGAATCCGGACCGACCGCCCAGTGACGATGACCTCCGCATTCCTGATCGTGCCGACGATCGTGAAGTGCATCGAGCTTCATTGCTCGACTCCTTCACGCGCCTGGTCAAGTGTCGAAGAAATCCGACGGGGAGGGGGCGCCGCACGGCGATCACGGCCCCTACTCGATCACCTGATGGGTGGCCCAGAACGGATTTCCTTGCCGATCAGCGCCTGCAACGCGGCCAGAGCCGCGTCGGTGATGGTCGGGTTTCTGAAAGCGGTGCTACAGCCGGTGCGACGCCGCGTCGTCCTCGGCGCGCACGGGCCGTCGCCCGCGCAGGAAGTCGAAGTCGCAGCCCTCGTTGGCCTGGAGCACGTGGTCGAGGAAGAGCCGGCCGTAGCCGCTTGCGTAGTGCGGCGCCGGGGGCCGCCACGCCGCGCGCCGCCGCGCCAGCTCTCCGTCGTCCACGCGGAGCGTGAGCGTGCGTTTACCGACGTTCAGCTCGATCTCGTCGCCGTCGCGGACGAGCGCCAGGGGACCACCGACCGCGGACTCGGGCGCCACGTGCAGGATGACCGTGCCGTACGAGGTGCCGCTCATGCGGGCGTCGGAGATGCGCACCATGTCCTTCACGCCTCGCTTCAAGAGCCGGGTGGGGATCGGCGTCGCGCCCCACTCCGGCATCCCCGGCGCGCCCTTCGGCCCCGCGTGCTTGAGGCCGAGGACCGAGGTCTCGTCGATCGCGAGGCTCTCATCGTCGATGCGTCGGGCGAGGTCCGCGTGGGTCTCGAAGACGACGGCCCGCCCGCGGTGGGTGAGCAGGTGCGCCGACGCCGCCGACTGCTTGAGCACGGCACCGTCGGGGCAGAGGTTGCCGGTGAGGATCACGGTGCCGCCTTCCGGGGCGAGCGGCATCGCCAGCGGCCGGATGACGTCCTCGTTCCAGCACTTCGCGTCGCGCACGTTGTCGGCGAGCGTGCGGCCGTTCACGTTCGGCGCGTCGCCGTGGAGCAGCGGGAGCAGCTCCTTCAGCACGGCGGGCAGGCCGCCGGCGTAGAAAAAGTCCTCCATCAGGTACTTGCCCGAGGGCTTCACGTTCACGAGCAGCGGCGTCGTCCGTGAGAACTCGTCGAACCGTGTGAGAGGCAGCGGCACGCCGACGCGCCCCGCAATGGCGACGAGGTGGACGATCGCGTTGGTCGAGCCGCCGATCGCCATGTCGCTCCGGATTGCGTTGTCGAAGGCCTGCGCCGTCAGGAGCTCCGAGGGCCGGGGGCCACCGGCCAGCGCCAGCTCGACCGCGCGGCGCCCCGACATCTCGGCCAGGGCCAGCCGCCGCGAGTCGGGCGCGGGGATCGCGGCGCTGCCGGGCAGCGCCATGCCGAGCGCCTCGGCCATCGAGGCCATCGTGGAGGCGGTGCCCATCACCATGCAGTGGCCGGACGAGCGCGACAGGCACGCCTCGATCTCGCAGAGCTCCTCGTCGGTGAGCCGCCCCGCGCGTCGCTCCGCCCAGAGGCGCCGCGCGTCGGTGCCGGAGCCGAGCGGCTCGTCGCGCCAGTTCCCCCGGAGCATCGGCCCGCCGGTGACCATGATCGCGGGGAGGTCGGCGGACGCGGCGCCCATGAGCATCGCGGGCGTCGTCTTGTCGCAGCCCGAGAGCAGCACGACCGCGTCGAGCGGATAGGCGCGGATGCACTCCTCCACCTCCATCGCCATGAGGTTGCGGAAGAGCATGGTCGTCGGCTTCATGAGGATCTCGCCGAGCGAGATCGTCGGGAACTCGAGCGGGAAGCCGCCGGCGGCGAGCGCGCCGCGCTTGACGGCGTCGGCGACCTGGCGCAGATGGGCGTTGCAGTTCGTCAGCTCGGACCACGAGTTGGCGATGCCGACGACGGGGCGGCCGTCGAAGAGCGCCTCGCTGAACCCTTCCGCGCGCAGGTAGGCGCGGTGCATGAAGCCGTCAAGGCTTTTCTCGCCGAACCAGTGCCGGCTGCGGAGCGGGTGCGTCGTCATGACGGATCGCCCTCCCTCGCGCGGGAGGCCGCGCGATGCCCGCATGGTATACTGCCGCCCGCTGTCGCGCGACGGAGCTCGTCGGGCGGCGCGAGTACCAAGGAGGGCCGGCCGTTGGCGCCGTACATCATGCTCAGCACGCTGTCGGAGTCCGGGCGCAAGGTGATCCGCCGGCGACCCGGCTGGATCCGGAAGGTCAACGGTGACGTCCGGCGCATGGGCGCGCGCGTCATCGCCCAGTACGCGCTCCTCGGGCCCTACGATTTCCTCACGATCATCGAGGCGCCGGACAATGCCACGATCTCGCGCGTCTCGGTCGAGCTGGGCGCGCGCGGCGGCGCCGCCGGCATGACCATGGCCGCGATCCCGCTCGACGAGTTCATCGCACGGCTCGAGCGCGGCGGATCCTCACGGGGGAAGAAGACACGTCGATGAAAGTTCTCAAGCTCGTTCCGGAGCGCTGCACCGGCTGCCTGCGCTGCGAGATCGCGTGCTCGTACGCGCAGACGGGCCAGTTCCAGCCGTCGAAGTCCGTCATCCGCGTCGCGCCGTTCGAGGGGCATACCTCGTACGCGCCCTACACGTGCACGCAGTGCGCCGAGGGGTGGTGCATGACCGCCTGCCCCGTGGGGGCGATCACGATCAACGCCGCCGGCGCCAAGGACGTGCGCGACGACCTCTGCGTCGGCTGCAAGCTGTGCACGATCGCGTGCCCGTACGGGACGATGTTCTACGACCCGGACACGCGCAAGGCGTTCAAGTGCGACCTGTGCGCCGGCGACCCCGCGTGCGCGCACGCGTGCCCGACCGCCGCGATCCTCTACGAGGATGTGGAGACCGCGGACTGGCTCGGCGACTTCGCCGCGGAGCGGAGCGGCCGCTGGCTGACGGCGGGGGTGCATGGCCATGCGAGCTGAGCGCCGCCGCGGCGCGAGGCGAGCAGTGAAAGGGGGCGACTGATGCCGGCACGCCATCTGATCATCGGCGGCGGAACCGCCGGCATCAACGCGATCCGCACGATCCGCGAGGAGGAGAGGGAGCGCTCCGAGATCACGCTCGTCTCTGCCGAGAAGCCGTACTCGCGGATGGTCCTGCCCTACTACCTGGACCGCTCGATCGCCGAGTCTCACGTCTACACGGCCACGGCCGCGAACCTCGCGCAGTGGGGCGTCAAGACGCACGTGGGCCGCCACGCGGCCGCGCTCGACACGGCCAAACGCGTCTGCACGCTCGACGACGGGACGGCGGTGGAATACGACGACTGTCTGATCGCGACGGGCTCCTCCGCCGTTCGCGCCCCGGTGCCGGGCGCCGACGGCCGCGGGGTCCACTCGTTCTGGACCCTGGAGGAGGCCAAGGGGGTCGTGGACGGGATCCGGCCGGGGAGCCACGTCGTCCTGGTGGGGGCCGGCTTCATCGCGTTCACGATCCTGAACTCGATCCTGGCGCTGGGCGCGACGCTCACGATCGTCGAACTCGAGCCGCGCGTGCTGCCGCGCATGGTGGACGCCGCCGGCGGCAAGCTCGTCGAGGGGTGGCTGCGGGCGCACGGCGTGATGACGCGCACGGGTGCGCGGCTCACGAAGATCGAGGACGCCAAGGGGCGGAAGAGACTCTCGTTCGCCTCGGGCGGCCCGATCGTGTGCGACGTGGTGATCATGGCGACCGGAATCCGGACGAACCTCGAGTGGCTCAAGGGGTCCAGGATCACCGTCAACCGCGGCGTCGTCGTGAACGATCACCTTCGGACGAGCGCTGCGGGCGTCTACGCCGCGGGCGACATCGCGGAGGGCCGCGACCTCATCAGCGGTCAGCCCGCCGTTCACGCGATCGAGCCGACGGCGCAGGAGCACGGGCGCGTCGCCGGCGCGAACATGGCCGGCAAGGAGGTTCGGTACCGCGGATCGCTGATCATCAACATCGTGGAAGTCTGCCACCTCGACGTCGCCTCGTTCGGCGCGTGGGATGACCCGAGGGCCGAGGCGGCCGCGGCGTCGAAGCCGGAGCGGTCCGCGTACCGGAAGGTGCTCTTCAGCGGCGACCGGCTCACGGGCGCGATCATCATCGGCAAGTCGCGCGAGGTGTGGACGACCAACGATATCGGCATGCTCAAGGGGCTCGTTCAGTCGGGCGTGTCGCTCGGCCCGTTCAAGGAGCATCTGAAGCGCAATCCGTTCGACGTGAAGACCGCGTTCATCGCCGCGAAGACGACGCGGACGCTGCTCCCCGAAACCGTGCTCGGGCGCCCGTCGAAGGCGCCCGGCGACACCCCGGTGGCCGTATGACAACCGCAACCCCGAGGAAGGCGACGACGAAGACCGCGGCCGCCGCGCCCGTGCCCGGCGGGTACGCCGGCCGGCTGCTCCGCGTGGACCTCACGAAGAAGAAGTGCTGGGCGGAAGCCTGGTCGCCCGCCGAGATGCGCGACTGGCTCGGCGGTGCCGGTCTCGGGGCGATGGTGCTCTATCGCGAGACGAAGAAGGGAAAGGGGAACGTGACGTGGGACCATCCGGACAACCGGTTGGTCCTCGCGACCGGCCCCGTCGCCGGGCTACCGGTGTGGGGCACCGGCGCGCTCACGGTCATCACGATCGGCGCGATGACGAACGGCCCGACCTCGACGCAGGCCAACGGCTTCTTCGGCACCAATCTGAAGTACTCGGGCTACGACGCGATCGTCATCCAGGGCCAGTCGCGCGACTGGGTCTACCTCTACATCAACGACGACACCGTCGAGCTGCGGAGCGCGAAGCACCTGCTTGGCCTCGACACCTGGGAGACGCAGGCGGCGCTCGACCGCGACACGGGCCTCTCCGGCCACCAGCTGTCCGTCTACTCCATCGGCCCAGCCGGCGAGAAGCTCGTCCGCTTCGCGGCGATCCAGGGCGACTACGGCCACGTCGCCTCCAAGAACGGCTGCGGCGCCGTCATGGGCCGGAAGCGGCTCAAGGCGGTCGCCATCGTGAAGGGCACGGGTGGCCTCCGGGCGGCCGATGCGCGCGGGCTCGTCCAGGCGGCGGACGACATCGCCCACGATCTGAAAACCGATCCGTCGGCCAAGTCGCTCTACGAGTACGGGACACTGCCGGGCGTGTCGAACCTCGGCAAGATGGGCGTGCTCCCTATCAAGAACTACACGACCAACGTGCCTTACGACGACCTGACCAAGTGGGAGGCGCCCAAGCTGCGCGAGGGCTTCGACCATCGCGGCCACCAGTGCAACGCCTGCGGCATGCACCACTGCCACATGCAGGTGATCCGCTCGGGTGCTTTCACGGGCGCGATGGTCGACGAGCCCGAGTACGAAGGGTGGTCGGGCGCGGGATGGGCCATCGGGGCCGCGGACATGGAAGGGGTGTCGTGGCTCAACACGCAGATCGACCGGGCCTGCGTGGACGTCAACGAGTTCGGCTGGCTCTGCGGCTGGGTGATGGAGTGCCAGGAGCGCGGGCTGATCACCGAGAAGCAGCTGGGGTTCAAGCTCGCCTGGGGCGACATCAAGGGCGCGGACCGTCTGCTCCAGATGATCAACCGTCGCGAGGGATTCGGTAACGTCCTCGCCGAGGGCGTGAAGATCGCTTCCGAGCGGCTCGGCGGCGAGGCCCAGAAGGCGGCGATCTACACGCTGCAGGGCGCCTCGCCGCGCGGCCACGACCACCGCGGCCGCTGGGACGAGATGCTCGACACGTGCACGGGTTCGACCGGCACGCTCGAGAGCGGCGTGCCCGTCCACGTGGCCGAGCTGGGGCTGCCGACGCGCATCAACCCGTTCAACGGCGAGGAAGTGGCGCTCCAGGTGGCCGGCATCCGCGGCCGTCGTCACTTCGAGGACTCCATCGGGATTTGTATCTTCACCGGCCGCACTCGGCTGGAGAACCTCTGCCGCGCGCTCAACGCGGCGACGGGTTGGAACTACACCGTGGACGAGGCGATGCGCATGGGGCGGAAGACGGCCGCTGTGTTCCGGGCCGTCCGGCTGCGCTGCGGGATCGGCACCGACCTCGAGCGCCCGTCGGAGCGCTACGGATCCACTCCGCACGACGGACCGGCGAAGGGCCAGGCGGTCTCGGCGCAGTGGGAGCGGATGGTGAGCGTCTGGTACGAGAAGGTCGGCTACGACCGGAGGACCGGGAAGCCCTTGCCGAAGACGCTCAAGGCCCTCGGCCTCGACTGGCTCGCGAAGGACCTCTGGGGGAAGAAGACTTAGACGCAGCGGTCCTTGACCCCTCCCGCGGTCATGTGTTAGTTAACGACGCCCCGCGTGAGCGGGGTGGGCGCTCGTCCTAGGGCTCCCATTCCGCATCAGGGTGGGGGACCCGTGGCTCAAACCATCGGATTCATTGGGCTCGGGATCATGGGCCGGCCCATGGCGAAAAATCTCCTCAAGGCCGGTCACCCGCTCGTCGTCCACAGTCGTAGCCGCGGTCCCGTCGACGAGCTCGAGAAGGACGGCGCCAAGGCGGCCGCCTCGCCGAAGGAAGTCGCGCAGCGATCCGAGGTCATCATCACCATGCTCCCCAACTCGCCCGACGTGGAGCTGGTCGCGCTCGGCGCCAACGGACTGATCGAGGGCGTGCGCGCCGGACAGGTCTTCGCGGACATGTCCACGATCTCGCCGATCGTGTCGCAGAGGGTCGGCAAGGCGCTCACCGCGAAGGGCGTCGACATGCTCGACGCGCCCGTGTCGGGCGGCGAGAAGGGCGCGATCGACGGCGCGCTCTCGATCATGGTCGGCGGCGACAAGGCGGTCTTCGACAAGGTCGTGCCGATCTTCCAGGCCATGGGAAAGACGATCACGCTCCTGGGGCCGCTCGGCTTCGGCGGATTCACGAAGCTCGCCAACCAGATCATCGTCGCCGTCAACCTCACGGCGCTGGCCGAGGCGCTCACGCTGGGCAAGAAGGCGGGCCTCGACCGTGACCTGCTGCTCACCGCGCTCGCGGGTGGTCTGGCGGGCTCGAAATGCCTGGAGCAGAAGCGGTCGAACTACGTCGCGGGCACCTACAGCCCGGGCTTCAAGATCGACCTCCACTTCAAGGACCTCGGACTCATCATGGAGTCCGCGCGCGCGCTCGGCGTGCCACTGCCGGCGACCGCGGTCGTGCAGGAGCTCTTCGGCGCGCTCCGGGTGAAGGGGCGCGGCGGGCTCGATCACTCGGGAGTCATCACGCTGCTGGAAGATCTCGCGGGCGCCTCGTGAGAGCGACCGTCGATCGCGCGGGCCTCGACCCGCAGGGGCGTCTGCCCAAAGTCCAGATCCGCCGCGTCCGCAAGGGCGACCTCTCCAAGGTCAAGGACGTCCTCGAGCAGACGTTCGGCGACTTCCTCGAGCGCCAGCTGGGCACGCGACCGCGTCAGGCGTTCAGCGGGGCGCAGTACGTCCACCACCGCTGGCTGATGGAGCCGTGGGGATGCTTCGTCGCCGAGGAGGACGGGAACAAGATCGTCGGCACGGCCCTGGCCGCGACGTGGGGCACGCTCGGGCTGCTCGGCCCCGTCGCAGTGCTGACCAACTACCAGAACCAGACGATCGGCCAGCAGCTCATCCGCGCCGTGCAGGAGTTCTTCGAAGAGAACAAGGCGACGATCCACGGCATCGTCACGTACCCGTCGAGTCCCAAGCACCTGGCGCTGTACCACAAGTTCGGCTACAAGCCGAAGTCGCTCGTCGCGATCATGGTCCGCATGCTCGAGCGTGTGGCGCCGGCGAAGCCGACGGCGACCGCGCAGGCGCCGCCCAATCCCGCGAAGGGCGCCGTCGTCCTCCGGCGGTTCTCGACCCTGGAGGAGACGAAGAAGAAGGTCGCGCTGCAGCGCTTCCACCGGATCACCAACGGGGTCTGCCGGGGCATGGAGCTGGCCAAGGAGATCGAGATCGTGGACGGTCTGGCGCTCGGCGACACGCTGCTGCTCGAGCGCGGCCGCGACCTCCTGGGGCTCGCGATCTGTCACACACCCGGCGTGAGCGAGGCGCCGACCGGCACGCTCTACGTCAAGTTCCTGGCGATCGATCCCGCGCAGAAGAAGGTCGAGCATCTCGAGCAGTTCGTGGCCGCGATCGAGGAGTGGGCGCAGGAGCTCGGCGTGCAGCGCGTGATTCTGCCCGTCTACATGCGATACTGGACGGCGTACAGCACGCTCGTCCGATGCGGCTACCAGATCGACTTCACCATGGTCCGGATGCAGAAGGGCAAGCCGGAGGACTACGAAGACCCCGCCAGCCTCGTCCTCGACGACTGGCGTTGATCCGTCTCGTTCCACTGCTCGTCGCCGCGGCGCTGGCCTCCGCGGCGCCGGCCGCCGCCCACTCGCTGCTCCTCGAGTCCGACCCCAAGGCCGACGCCACCGTGGCAGCGCCTCCGGTACGGCTGCTGCTGCGCTTCAACAATCGCATCGAGAAGCGTCTCAGCCGCGTCCGCATCCTCGACGAGCGCGGGACCCCGCGCGCCCTCACCGTCGCCGTCGAGAACCAGCCCGTGGACCGACTCACCGCCGTCGTGCCCGCGCTCGGACCCGGCCTCTACCGCGTCGAGTGGCAGGTGCTCTCCACCGACGGCCATGTCGTCTCGGGCTTCTTCAAGTTCCGCGTGGCCCACTGAGCGCATGGCCGGCTTCATCGATGTCCTGCTCCGCGGACTGATCCTCGTCGCCACGAGCGTCACCCTCGGCGGCGCCGCCTGGCTGCTGCTCGTGCGCCGCGTCGAGCCGCATCTCAAGCCGGACCGGGCGACACGACGGGCGCTGCGCCTGGCGGCGGCGGGCGCGCTCACGGCCGCGGTCGCGCAGGCGGCGGTCATGGCCGTGGCAGCCGGTGCGCTCGCGGCGCCCGAGACGGGGTGGCCGATCGTCGCCTACGCCGCGACGACCTTCGCGCGGGTCGCCGCCCTGCGCGTGCTGCTCGGGCTGGTACTCGGCGCGCTCGCGCTGGCCCTCGCGCGCCGACCGGCGGGAGCGGCGGCGTGGGCCGCGCTCGGCGCCGGCGCCGTGGGCCTCGTCGCGCTGTCCGCCGTCCTCAGCCACGCGATCGCACGCGTCGACACGCGTCCGCTCCTGGTGGCACTGGACGCGGTCCACCAGATCGCCGCGGCCATCTGGGTGGGCGGGCTCGCCCACCTCACGCTCCACGGCGCACGGCGGGTCGGGGACACGGACGGGCCGGAAGGCGGGTCGTCGGACGACGGAGTACTGATCCGGCGCTTCTCGACGCTGGCGCTAGGCTCGGTCGTCGTCCTGACGGTCGCCGGCACGGCGATGACGTGGTTCTACGTCGGCGATCCGGCGGCACTCGTCGGCACCGCGTACGGCGTGATGGTCCTCTCGAAGGTCGCGCTCTTCGTCACGGCGCTCGGGCTCGCGGCCGCCAACTTCGGGCTCGCGCGGCGGATCGCGGGCGCGCCGCCGGTGCGGCTCTCGCGCTACGTGGAGGTCGAGCTGGGGCTCGGCGTCACGATTCTCTTCGTCGCGGCGTCACTGACGTCGCTGCCACCGGCGGTGGACGTCACGAGCGACCGCGCGACGGTTCCTGAGGTCGCCGCCCGTTTCGTGCCGGGGCCGCCGCGCCTGACGAGCCCGCCGATCACGGAGCTGCTGCGCACCGCCGAGCCGCTGATGGAGAAGCAGACCACGCGGCTGCCGATCGAGCGCGCCTGGTCCGAGTACAACCACCACTGGGCCGGTCTCTTCGTCCTGGCGATGGGGCTGCTCGCCGCGCTCGAGCGTCTCGGCGTGCGGGCCGCGCGCCACTGGCCGCTCGTCTTCCTCGGGCTCGCCGGCTTCCTCTTCGCGCGGAACGACCCGCGCGCGTGGCCGCTCGGCCCCGCCGGTTTCTGGGAGAGCATGTGGCTGCCCGATGTCCTCCAGCACCGCGCGTTCGTGCTGCTCGTCGTCGCGTTCGCCGTCTTCGAGTGGACGGTGCGCACCGGTCGGCTCTCACCGCGCCCGTGGGTGTACGTGTTTCCACTGCTCTGCGCCGCCGCCGGCGGATTGCTGCTCACCCACTCGCACGCGATGTTCAGCCTCCGGGACCAGTTCCTCGTGGAGGTCACGCACGCGCCGATCGGAATCCTCGGCGTCTTCGCCGGCTGGGGGCGCTGGCTGGAGCTGCGTCTGCCGCAGGCGGGCCGCGGACCCGGCTGGATCCCCCCGGTCTGCTTCAGCGTGATCGGCCTGCTGCTCCTCTTCTATCGGGAGGACTGAGGTGGCGGCGCTCATCGAGGGGGCGGCGACCGCCGAGGGCACGGCGCGGTACGCGGCCCGTTTTGCCCGGCTGCCCGACCATTTCGGCGCGCTCGACGGCCTCGCGCTGGCGTCGGTGGGTCTCGGGACATACCTCGGGCCTGAGGACGACGCGACCGACCGGCTCTACGAGCGCGCCATCGGCCACGCCGTCGAGCGGGGGATCAACGTCGTGGACAGCGCGATCAGCTACCGCCATCAGCGCAGTGAGCGCGCGATCGGCGCGGCGCTTCGCGCGGCGATCGCGCGGGGAGCGCTGGCGCGCGACGAGGTCTTCGTGGCGACCAAGGGCGGCTACATTCCGTTCGACGGCGCCGTTCCCGCCGATCCGCGCGCGTGGTTCGCCGAGACGTACCTCCGGCCGGGCATCGTGCGCCCGGACGATGTCGTCGTCGGCGCCCATTGCATGACGCCGCGCTATCTCCTGGACCAGCTCGAGCGGAGCCGCACGAACCTCGGGCTCGCGACGCTCGACCTCTACTATGTGCACAACCCGGAGGGGCAGCTCGCGGAGGTGGCGCGCGACGCGTTCATGGCGCGGATCCGCGATGCCTTCGCTGCGCTGGAGGGGGCGGTCCGTGACGGCAAGATCCGGCGCTACGGCACCGCGACCTGGAACGGCTATCGCGTGGACGCCGCAGCACCGGGGCACCTCTCGCTCGCCGGGCTGGTCGAGGCCGCGCGCGAAGTCGGCGGCGAGAGCCACCACTTCGCCGTCATCCAGCTCCCCTACAACCTCGCGATGCCGGAGGCTTTTGCGCGCGCCACGCAGCGCGTCGGTGACGCGTTCGTGCCGGCGCTCGAGGCCGCGCGGCAGCTCGGCGTGTACGTCATGGCGTCGGCGTCCGTGTCCCAGGGGCGCCTCGCGCGCGACCTGCCTTCGGTCGTCGCCGAGCATCTTCCGGGGCTTACGACGGACGCGCAGCGCGCGCTGCAGTTCGTGCGCTCGACGCCGGGGATCGGCACGGCGCTCGTCGGCATGAAGACGGTCGAGCACGTCGAGGAGAACGCCGGCGTTGCGGCCGAGGCACCGCTCCCCTGGGAGCGGTTCCGCCGCCTCTTCGAGGGCGCGTGACCTTGCGGAGGCCGTGGCGTCGGGGTACGGTGTCGGGGTGACCGCCCCTCCGGTCGGCCGCGTCGCCGGGGAGAATGCAGGCGTACGACGCATTCATCACGTCGGGATCGTGGTGAAGCGGCTCGAGACCGCGTACCGCTTCTATCGGGACGTCCTCGGGCTGCCGCTCGTCAAAGAACAAACGGTGACGGAGCAGGGCGTACGCGCCGCGCTGCTCGGCGCGGGCGAGACCGAGATCGAGCTGCTGGAGCCGCTTGGCGAGACGACGCCCGTCGGGCGCTTCCTCGCGCGGAGCGGGGAGGGACTTCATCATCTCTGCTTCGAGACGCCCGACGTCGGCGCGACGCTCACGGCGCTCAAGGACAAGGGCGTCGAGCTGATCGACACGGCGCCTCGCCGCGGGCTCGCCGGGCAGATCGCGTTCCTGCACCCGCGGGCGTGCGCGGGCGTGCTCGTCGAGTGCGCGACGCCGCCCGGGGGCGAGCCCGACGCGCACGCGTCACCGCTCCGCTTCAAGCGCCTCGTCATCGGCGCCCGCGACGTCGCCGGCGCGGCCGGCGGCTTCCGGGCACTCTTCGGCTTCGGCGAGGTCGCGATGAACGGCGGCCCGCGCACGATGCTCGCGGTCGGCAGCGGCACGCTGCTCTTCGTCCCGGCGCAGGAGGTCGGCGGGACGGAGGGCATGGTCGCCCTCTCCTTCGTCGCCGAGGACTTCTTCGCGCTGACGGCGGCGCTCCGCCGCGCGTCCACCCCGCGCCTGGACGGCACGGGCGAGGTAACGGTGGAGCCCGCCGGCAGCCACGGCGTGCACCTCCACATCAGCCGCTACACTTTTCCGTGATAGGGGGCCTCGAAGGGCCCCCTATACCCCCAACGCTCGGAAGCGCCCCGGCCGAGCCGTGGCGCTCCTCGATACGGACGCCCGCTAGAGCGCTTCGGGTGCGGCGGCGATCGCGTCGAGCTCGCGGCGCGTGTAGGAGCCGAGGCTCCGGAAGTCCAGGTCGACGTAGTTCCGGATCCACCGCAGCGTGATCTTCACCGACTTCCGATACCGTTCCTGCATCGCCGCGTCTTTCGGCCGCCGCGCCAGGATGTCCTCGAGCTCCTCCTGGAGGAGCCGCTTGACGAGCGCCGCGTCGTGCGTCGCCGCGGGGCCGTCCGTCGTCCCCGTCGCGTGACGGATCCGCTGGGCGATCTGCGCGACCGACATGCGCCCGGTCGCCAGGTCTTCCATCAGCGCGGGATGGACGCCGGGCTTGCCCTCGAGGCTGTCGATCCCCTTGGCGCCCCGGCCGTTGAGCCAGGCCTCCACGTACTCGATGACCATTCGGACGTTGCGGCGCGTGCCCTCGAGCGTGATGGGACCGGCGGGCACCTCGATCCTGATCGGATAGTTGTCCGGGTTCGCCATGTCGGGCGTCGGCTTCCAGCCGGACCCGATCAGCGTTCGGAACGGGTCGGCGGCCGTCTTCATGTGGAAGATGTGCGCGACCCAGCCGCGGATGAAGCCCTGCGCCGCCTCCCACTCCTTGTCCTTGCGGATCGCCTCGCCGGCGACGCGATTGACCTCGGGATCGGGGTTCGGCAGTGCCGTCGCCATCCCGCCGATCGGGACGGCGCCGCGCTTGAGGCAGATCGCGACGAGCCGGCGAAAGATGTTCGCGATGAAGGGCGTCGTCTTGATGTCCACGCCGAAGCGGTCGGGCCACACCGATTTCGGATCGGCCATCACGTACTCGAAGATCGACGCTTTCAGATCCCAGCGCGCGGCGTTCAGGCCGGCGGCGTAGGGTCCGAGCGCCCAGAGCATCTTCTCCATCTCGTACACGCACGGCAGCGACTCGACGAGCACGATCGCGCGGATCGTCGCCGCGGCGAGAAAGGGCAGCCGCTCGCGGCTGGCGTCGAAGAGCTCGCGGTAGCAGGCGGCCTCGTCGGCGTTCTCCAGCTTCGGCAGGTAGAAGTAGATGCCCTGCCCGCGGTCCGCCTGCGCGCGCCCGGCGTAGAAGAGCGTCAGCGCGGTGCCGAGAACCGCCGCGTTCACGGGCCGGCCGTCCACCCGCACGTCGGGCTCGTCGAGGTGCAGCCCGCGCTCGCGGTGCATGAAGAACGGCAGCTCGCCCGGCGCGATCCGGTATTCCCGGCGACGCTCGGTGTCTGTGAACTGCAGCTCGCGGTTGACCGCGGCGAGACGGTTGTGCGCCGCGCGCACGGTGTCGATCAGGCGGTGGCCGCCCGAGTCCTCGTCGTCGTCGAGGTCGCCCTCGGCCCGCTCACCCTCCGGGCCCGGGTTGAGCGCGTTGATGAACATCGACGTGATCGAGCACGGTCCGGAGATCTCGATACCCGGTTTTCTCAGATCGGCCGGGACGGGCGGCACCTTCCAGTCCCCGCGCGTCGCCTCGCTCGGCGCGGGCGAGGCCGGCGGCCTCCCGCGCTGGAGCGCGTCGGACAGCATCTCGGCGCGCCGCGCGCGCAGGCGCTTCAGGGGCGCGTCGAAGCGGTCGTGCAGGGCGGCGAGATAGTCGGCGAACGCCGGGGTGAACAGCTCGGCGGCGCCCTCGACGGGCTCGTACGTCACGCGCGACGATGCTGGCATGCGGGTCCTCCGCGGGTCTCCGGGTGCGAGGCGGCCCCTTTTCGCATGGCCCGCGCCCGGCTGTCAATGGCAGAATGGCCGTCCACCGGCGCGCCATGACACCCTCTCCACGTTTCCGCGGTCTCGGCAGGGGACGCACGACGCGTCGCGCGCTCGAGCGCGGCGGTACCGGGCCGGCGGCGCAACTGAACCGTGCGCTGGGGGCGGTGGCGGACGTGCGCATCACGCCGATGTTCGGGCGCTGGGGCTACTTCGCCGGCGACCGGCTGTTCGCGTGCTTCCCGCTCGCGGGGCGCGAGCGCGATCTCTGGATCCGACTGGCGCCGGCCGACCAGGCGCGCGCGCTGCGCGAGCCGGGCATACGGCCGCACCGTCGCTTCGCGCGCCGCGGCTGGATCGAGCTGGACGTGACGACCGACGACGACGTGGAGCGGGCCCTGCGCTGGCTGCACCGCGCGCGTGGCGCCCGGCTGCCCGTCGAGGAGGAGTGAGCGTGGGCGCTGTCATCGAGCTGACCGAGCGGTTCTGGCGCGGCGAGGTGAGAGGCGCCGAGCTGGTGCGCGCGACGGGCGCGGTGGAGGAGATCGCACCGGACCTCCTCTTCGTCCACGCCTTCGCCAACGTGAGCGCGATCCGCGCCGACGGCGGTCTGACGCTCATCGACACCGGCAACTACCGCGCGCGTGACAAGACGTTCGCCGCCGTCCGCGCCTGGGACGGCCGACCGCTCGCCGCCGCCGTCTACACGCACGGCCACGTGGACCACGCCTGTGGATTGCCGCCGTTCCTGGCCGAGGCCGCCGCGCGGGGCCGACCGCGCCCGCGGATCGTGGGCCACCGCGACATCGCGCGGCGCTTCGATCGCTATCGTGCGACGGCGTCGTGGAACGGGCTCATCAATGCCCGGCAGTTTTCGATTCCGGCGTCGTGGCCCACGGAGTACGACTACCCCGATACGATCTACGACGGAACGCACCGGCTCGAGATCGGCGGGCTCGCGCTCGAGCTCACCCACGCCCGCGGCGAGACGGACGATGCGACGTGGGTGTGGTGGGCGGCGCGGCGCGTCCTCTTCACGGGCGACCTTTTCTTCTGGGTGGCGCCGAACGCCGGGAACCCCCAGAAGGTCCAGCGCTACGCGGGCGAGTGGGCGGCGGCGCTCCGCGGGATGGCGGCGCGCGGCGCCGAGCTGCTCGTGCCGGGCCACGGGGTGCCGATCCTCGGGGCCGACCGCGTGCGCCGGGCGCTCGAGGACACGGCGGAGTGGCTGGAGGTGCTCGAGCGCGAGACGCTGGCGCGCATGAACGCTGGCGCCACGCTGGAGCAGACCCTCGCCGCGGTGCGGCCGCCGCAGCACCTCGCCGACCGGCCGTACCTGCAGGCCGTCTACGACGAGCCGGAGTTCGTCGTACGCAACGTCTGGCGGCTCTACGGCGGCTGGTGGGACGGGATCGCATCGCACCTCAAGCCGGCGTCACAGGCGGCGCTGGGTCGTGAGGTCGCGGCGCTCGCCGGCGGCGTCGCCGCGGTCGTCGCGCGGGCGCTGGCGCTAGCCGAGTCGGGAGATCTGGTGCTCGCCGCCCACCTCATCGACTGGGCCACGGCGGCGGCGCCCGGCGACCGCGAGGCTCACGCGGCGCGGGCGGCGATCTACTCGCGGCGCGCCGCCGAGGCCGAGGCGCTCATGACGCGCGGGATCTTCTCGGCCGCCGCGCGCGAGTCGACCGAGGCGGCGGGCGGTGGTGCCGGTTAGGCCCCGGTTTCCCGCGCGCGCGCCTCGATCCGCTCGAACGCGACGAACGGGACGAGCGCCCACGCGAACGCCGTCATTGCTGCCGAGACGAGGATCAGCGGCTCGTAGCCGAGCCCGTCGTAGAGGTAGCCGCCGACGACCTGCGATGCCTGGCCGCCGAGGTTGTAGACCGACATCAGGAGCGCGAAGAACGTCGCCTCCACCCGCCGCGGGCACGCCTTGGCCGCGAGGTCGAGGAACGCCAACAGCGTCATCATCGCGAGACACCCGTACACCGGCTCGATGACCATCGCGGATCTCGCACCGCGGTAGAGCAGGAACAGGAGTGTCGCGAGGGTGCCGACGACGACGGCGCCCTGGATGAGACGCCGCATCGGGAGCCGGCGCGAGAGCGGTGCGTACAGTAAGGCGCCCACGACCCCGCCCGCGGCGGTGGCCGAGCTCAGGTAACCGATGAACTGCTGGCTGAGCCCGAGGCGGTCCGTCTGGTAGTAGAGGAGCGCCGTGCCGAAGGAGGGACTGAACGCCCAGAAGAAGATGAAGCCCGCCACGATCCAGAGGTCCCGCTCGCGGAGCGCGACGCGGATCGCCGCCCAGGTCTGGGCGAACGCCTCGTGCCCGCCCCCGCGCTCCCTGGGCTCACGGACGAAGAGCCACGCCATCGCGAACGACACCAGCGGGAAGCAGGTCGCCAGCGCGAAGACGCTGTGGAGGTCGCGCCGTTCCGCGAAGTACCCTCCGACGACGCCGGTGAGGATCGTCGCGACGCTGATCGCCGCCCACTGCACGGCCTGGAAGGCGCCGGTCAGGCCCAGCGGCTTGCCGCTCTGGACCATGAGCGCGTCGGTCAGCACGTCGGTGAACGCGACGCCCACGCCCATCAGCGTGAAGAGGGCGGCGAGCCACCAGTAGGGATGGCCGGGCGTCAGCGCGAGCCACGCTCCGGCCGCGGCGGCGAGGGCCGTCGTCAGGAGGAAGTAGCTCTTGCGGCGGCGGCCAAAGAGCGGCACGAAGTCGGAGACGAGGCCGTAGACGGGCTTGATCACCCACGGCGCGGTGGTGATGGCGAAGAAGGTGGCGACCTGGCCCGCGCCGAGGCCCGCGTCCTTGAGCGTGATCGTGATCGTCTGGTTCGGCAGGTACCAGGTGCCCTGCGCGAGGTAGACGACGGCGAACAGCAGGGCGAGTCGCCTCGCGTCGGGGGTCTTGAACGGGTTGAGACGCGCCAGGCGCGCGAGAGCGTTGTCCACTCGGCGCCATCATAGTCTAATAGGCCCGCGATGCGCTCCGTCTGTCCCCACGACTGCCCGTCCTGCTGCAGCCTCGAGGTTGCCGTCGCCGACGGTCGCATCACTGAGGTGCGCGGCGACCCGGCGCACCCCTTCACGCAGGGGGTGATCTGCGGCAAGGTCCGCGCCTACGCCGAGCGGGTGCACTCGCCGCTCCGCGTCCTCAGGCCGCTGCGCCGCGTCGGTCCCAAGGGCGCCGGCGAGTTCACGCCGATCTCGTGGGACGAGGCGATCGCCACGATCGCGGCGCGCTGGCGCGCGATCGCCGCCGCACACGGCCCCGAGACGATCCTGCCGTTCTCGTACGCGGGCTCGATGGGGCAGGTGCAGTTCTACGCCGGGCATCCGCTCTTCCACGCCCTCGGCGCGAGCCGCCTCGATCGTTCGATCTGCGTCTCGACGGCGTACGCCGGCTGGCGCGCCACCGTCGGCGCCGTCACGGGCAGCGACTCCGAGCAGATGCTTGGCGCCGATCTGGTGGTGCTGTGGGGCGTGAACGCCGCGTACTCGACGATCAACGTGATGACGCTCGTCAAGCAGGCGCGGGCCCGGGGCGCGCGGGTGGTGACGATCGACCCGTACCGCACGCCGACTGCCGAGCAGGCGGACGAGCACCTGATGGTCCGGCCGGGATCCGACGGGGCGCTGGCGCTGGCCGTGATGCACGTGCTGATCGCCGAGGGGCTGGTCGACCGGGACTACGTCGCGCGCGCGACCCTCGGCTTCGAGCGGTTGGCCAGGCACGTCGAGCCGTACACGCCGGAGGCCGTCGCGCCGATCGTCGGACTCGCCCCGGAGACGATCGCCGGCTTCGCGCGGCGCTACGGAGCGTCGCCGCGCTCGTTCATCCGCGTCGGCATCGGGATCTCTCGCCACGACAACGGCGGGATGACGTGCCGCACGATCGCGTGCCTGCCGGCGCTGACCGGCGCATACGCGGACGCGCACGGCGGGGCGCTCCTCTCGACGGGCGGCGCGTTCGGCTTCGACTACGCGGTGCTCGAGCGGCCCGACCTCATGCCGGTGCCACGGCCGCGTACGATCAACATGATCCGGCTCGGCCGGGCGCTGACGGATCCGGACCTGGTGCCGCCGGTCATGGCGCTCTACGTCTACAGCTCGAACCCGGCCGCGGTGTGCCCGAACCAGACGCTGGTGCTGCGGGGGCTCGCGCGCGAGGACCTCTTCACCGTCGTCCACGAGCAGGTCCTCACGGACACCGCGCACTACGCGGACCTCGTGCTGCCCGCGACGACCTCGATGGAGCACCGGGACCTGTACCGCTCCTTCGGGCAGCTCTATCTCCAGTGGGCCGAGCCGGTGCTGCCGCCGCAGGGCGAGGCGAAGTCGAACTGGGAGGTCTTCGCGCTCCTCGCGAGGGCGCTCGGCCTCGCCGAGGCCCACTACGCGGCGGGCGACGAGGCCTTGATCCGCGAGTTCCTCGCGCGCGGCGACGCGACGGTGCGCGGGATCACGCTCGAGCGGCTGCGGCGGGACGGCTGGGCGCGGATCGACGTGCCACGGCCGTACCGCCCGTTCGCCGACGGCGCGCCGACGCCGTCGGGCAAGGTCGAGTTCTACGCGGAGTCGCTCGCACGTCAGGGGCTCCCGCCGCTGCCGACGTGG
>JBOHQB010000152.1:0-8719 GCA_050731995.1 Candidatus Rokuibacteriota bacterium | reverse complement strand
TCCCGCTGGACCGGCATCCCGCTCTCCAAGCTCGAGGAGAAGGAATCGGCCAAGCTGGCCCGCATGGAGGAGGCCCTGCACGGGCGCATCGTGGGCCAGGACGACGCGGTCGCCGCGGTGTCTCGGGCGATCCGCCGCTCGCGGGCCGGCCTCAAGGACAGCCGCCGCCCGGTAGGCTCGTTCATCTTCCTGGGCCCCACCGGGGTGGGCAAGACCGAGCTGGCCCGTACGCTGGCCGAGTACCTCTTCGGCGACGAGAACGCCCTGATCCGCATGGACATGTCCGAGTACATGGAGAAGTTCTCGGTGTCGCGCCTCCTCGGCGCTCCGCCCGGCTACGTGGGCTATGAAGAGGGCGGGTTCCTCACCGAGAAGGTGCGCCGGCGTCCCTACTCGGTCGTGCTGTTCGACGAGATCGAGAAGGCGCACCCGGACGTGTTCAACATGCTGCTGCAAGTGTTGGACGACGGGCGCCTCAGCGACTCGCTCGGCCACGTCGTCGACTTCAAGAACACGATCCTCATCATGACGTCGAACCTCGGGACGAGCCTCATCGGCAAGCGCGTGAGCCCGGGCTTCCTGCAGGAGGGCGACGACCAGTCCTACGACAAGATGAAGGAGCGCGTGATCGAGGAGATGAAGCGCGCGTTCAGGCCCGAGTTCCTGAACCGGATCGACGACACGATCGTCTTCCACGCGCTCTCGACGACGCACATCAAGGAGATCATCGGGCTGATGATCTCCCGCATCAACAAGCAGCTCACGGAGAAGGGCATCGAGCTCCTGCTGACGCCCGCCGCCGAGGCGGCGCTCGTCGAGAAGGGCTACGACGTCCAGTACGGCGCGCGGCAGCTGCGGCGCACGATCCAGAAGCACATCGAGGATCCGCTCGCTGAGGCCATTGTCCGCGGTCAGGTCACGGAGAGTGCCCGCATCGAGATCGACGTCAACGCGGGCAACTTCGTGTTCCGCGAAGCGCAAGCCGCCGACGCTCCCCTCGAGCTTGCTGAGCACTAGCGCGCGGTCCCCCCGCGGCTGAGCCTCCCGTGACGCCGGTGGGCCGTCTCTGTCTCACCATTGCTATCGTCCTCACGGTCATCCTCGCGGTGGCCCGCGGAGCGCACGCGCAGCAACAGCCGTCGGTGCAGATCAAGGAGATCTCGGTCGAGGGCAACCGCCGCGTGCAGGAGGCGGTGATCGCCGCCCGGATCAAGTCCACCCTCGGGGGGCCCTTCAACCCCTCGCAGCTGAGCGAGGACGTCCGCGCGATCTTCGCCCTCGGGTTCTTCGACGACGTGCAGCTTCGGGTCGAGGACTTCGAGGGCGGCGTGAAGGTGACGTTCGTGATCGTCGAGCGGCCCTTCCTCCGCGACATCGACTTCATCGGCAATACCAAGCTGTCCTCGACCGACCTCCTCGAGCGGATCGACCTGCGGCTCGGCGGCGTCTACAGCCCGGTGGACGTGCAGCGTGCCGTCGAGAAGATCCGAGACGCGTACGAGGACGACGGGTACTTCGAGATCCAGATCAGGCCCGCGGTGGAGAAGTTCTCCGACGGTGACGTCAAGGTCGTGTTCCATCTCACCGAGGGCCGGCGGATGACCATCGAGAAGATCGTCATCACGGGGAACAAGGGGCTGACGGACACGCAGATCAAGGTTGCGCTCGAGACGAAGGAGCGCCAGTTCTTCGTGCTCCGGGGCACCGTGCAGCGCCAGCGCCTCGACGTCGACATCGAGCGGATCATCGCCCTGTACAACGACCACGGGTACATCCAGGCGCGCGTCGAGTCCAACGACTTCACGGTGGACCGGGCCCGCGCGCGCGTCACGGTCTCGGTCACGGTGGTCGAGGGCCCGCAGTACCGGGTCGGCGACCTCTCGTTCCGGGGCATCACGCTGCTCCCGGAGAGCGAGGTCCGCCGCCAGCTCCGCACCAAGACCGGGGACGTCTTTTCGCGCTCTGACCTTCGGGCCAGTGTCGAGGGCATCACCGCCCTCTACAGCACCATCGGCCGCGCCTCCGCGGACGTGGGCCCGCGCACCGACCAGACCACCGACCTGAAGGTGAACATCGTCTTCGAGGTCGCGGAGGGCCCCGAGGTCTACGTCGAGCGTATCAACATCACGGGCAACACGCGGAGCCAGGACAAGATCCTCCGTCGCGAGGTCCCGATGGTCGAGGGGGACCTCTTCACCCTGCAGAAGCTCCAGCGCGCCCGCCAGCGGCTGGTGAACCTGAACTACTTCGATCGGGTGGACGTGACGACGCAACCCGGTTCGAGCAAGAGCAAGATCGTCATCAACGTCGACGTGACCGAGCGCCCCACGGGCCTCTTTTCGGTCGGCGGCGGCTATTCGTCGGTGGACAGCTTCGTGGGCACGATCGATCTCGCTCAGAACAACTTCCTGGGGCGCGGGTGGCAGGTCGCGCTCAAGATCCGCGCGGGCGCCACGAGCCAGCAGGGCACGATCGCCTTCACGGACCCGTGGTTCCTCGACACCCCGCTGTCGGCCGGCGTTGACCTGTACAAGCAGTTCCGCCAATACACCGAGTACGACTACGAGACGCTCGGGGGCGGGCCGCGCATCAGCTATCCCTTCTGGGACTACTGGCGTTGGTTCGCCAGCTATCGCCTGTCGCAGGACAAGATCAGCAACGTGACGGCGGGAGCCGACACGTCCCTGATCGGGCAGGAGGGCACCACGATCACGTCGCTCGTGTCCACGTCGCTGGCGCGGGACAGCCGCGACAACGTGACGACCCCCTCCAAGGGCGGACTCACGACGCTCGCGCTGGATCTCGCCGGCCTCGGGGGCGACAACAAGTATTTCAAGGCGATCGTGTCGCAAAGCTACTTCAAGCCGATCTGGTTCGACCACATTCTGTCGGGGCGCCTCGAGGCCGGGTACGGCGCCGGCCTCGGCGACCAGGACCTGCCCATCTTCGAGCGCTTCTATCTGGGCGGACCGAACTCGGTGCGGGGCTGGAAGTACCGCCAGATCTCGCCGCTCGACAGCGCGGGCCAGCGGATCGGCGGCACGTCCGAGGTCCTCGCCAATATCGAGTACATCATCCCGCTGCCGTTCAGCATTCGACTGGCGGCCTTCGTCGACGCCGGGAACGCGTTCGGGTTCGGCACGAAGTGGGATGCCGGCCTCAAGTGGGCGGCGGGCGGCGGCGTGCGGTGGAACTCGCCGTTCGGCCCGCTGCGGCTCGACTACGGGTTCAAGCTGAACCCCGACAAAGGTGAAGACCCCGGCGCCGTCCAGTTCTCGGTCGGCGCGCCGTTCTGAGGAGAACACGATGAGACATCTGCGATGGGCGATGGTGGCCTCGACCGTGGTCGCGATCCTGGCGGGTGCGAGTCTGGCGCTGCGCGTGGCGCCTGCCGGGGCCCAGGCCCCGGCACAGGCGCCGCCGGCGCAGGCCGGCGGGCCCCCTGTGTCCAGGATCGCCTTCGTCGACGTCAACCGGGTGCTCGCGCGGTCGGCCGTCGGCGCGCAGGCGCGCGAGGCGCTCGAGCGGGAGCGCGCCGCGATGCAGAAGGAGTTCGACGGCAAGGCGGAGGAGATCAAGCGGCTGGGCGAGGAGCTCGAGAAAAAGGGCCCGCTCATGACGCCCGATGTCCGGCGCGACAAGCAGGAGCAGTTCGAGCGCAAGCGCCGCGACGTCTCCCGGCTCGCCGACGATCTGGCGCGCGAGCTGGAGAAGAAGGAAGGGGTCCTGCTGCAGCGCGTGGTGCTGGAGATCCGCGGCCTCGTCGACAAGCTCGGCAAAGAGCGCGGCTACTTCATGATCGTGGAGCGGCAGCGCGCCGGCGTGCTGTACGGGGCCGCCGAGGCGGACCTGACGGACGAGGTCATCAAGCTCTACGACGCCGGCGCGAAGGTGAAAAAGTAGGACGATGGGCGCGGGTGGCGGCTTCACGCTGGGCGAGCTCGCCGAAGCGCTGGGCGCGGTCCTGGACGGCGATCCCGGCCGGCGCGTGACCGGGGTGGCGCCCCTCGAGACCGCCGGCCCCGACGACATCTCGTTCCTCACCGACCCGCGGTACGCGGCCGCCGCCCGCGCCTCGCGCGCCGGGGCGCTCGTCGTCGGTCCCGACGCCGAGAACGTGCCCGCGCCGACGCTTCGCTGCCCGGTGCCCCAGCTCGCGCTGGTCGCGTTGCTCGAGCTCTTCCACCCGCCGACCGCGGCCGCGCCCGGGGTGCACCCGACGGCGGTCGTCGCGGCCGATGCGCGTGTCGCCGCGACGGCCACGGTGGGCGCCCTCACGGTGATCGAGTCTGGCGCCGTGATCGGGCCGCGCGCGCGCCTCTACCCGCTCGTCTACGTCGGGCCGTTGTCGGAGATCGGCGCCGACTGCGTGCTCTATTCGCACGTCGCCGTGGGCGAGCGCGTGCGGCTCGGCGACCGCGTCATCGTCCACCCCGGCGCCGTGCTCGGCGCCGACGGCTTCGGCTTCGTCCACGACGGCCGGGCGCACCGGAAGATTCCCCAGGTCGGAGGCGTGCTGATCGGGGACGACGTGGAGATCGGCGCCAACACGACGATCGACCGCGCCACCTTCGGCGACACGATCGTGCGCCGCGGGACGAAGATCGACAACCTCGTGCAGATCGGCCACAACGTGGAGGTCGGCGAGCACGCGATCCTCGTGGCGCAGGTCGGCGTCTCCGGCTCAGCACGTCTCGGGCGCGGGGTGGTGCTCGGCGGGCAGGTGGGGATCAGCGACCACATCACCGTCGGCGACGGGGCGCGCGTCGGCGCGCAATCCGGAGTCGGCTCGGACGTCGAGGCCGGCGCCCGCTACTTCGGCTATCCCGCACGCCCGGCCGCGCAGGCGATGCGGATCGTGGCCGCCGAGGAGCGGCTGCCGGAGCTGCTGAAACGGGTCCGCGCGCTCGAGCGGCGCCTGGCCGAGCTCGAGGCGCGCCCCGGCGGCCCGGAGACGCCGCGATGAGCGCTCCGCGAATCGAGCCGGGCGCCGTGGTGGATCCGCGGGCGGTGCTCGGCGCGCGCGTGCGCATCGGGGTCGGCGCCGTCGTCGGGCCCGAGGTGACGCTCGCCGACGACGTGGAGATCGGTCATCACGCCGTCCTCGAGGGACGCGTGGCGCTGGGGCCGCGCGTGCGCGTCGGTCACGGTGCGGTGCTGGGGGGCGTGCCCCAGGATCTGAAATACAAGGACACGACGGTCTCGGGAGTCCGGGTGGGCGCGGGCACGGTGCTGCGCGAGTACGTCCAGATCCATCGCGCCACGCGGCCGGACGGGTGGACCGAGGTCGGCGACGATTGTCTGATCATGGGCATGGCCCACATCGCGCACGACTGTCGCCTCGGCAACGGGGTGATCGTGATCAACTACGCGGGTCTCACGGGGCACTGCGAGATCGGGGACCGGGCGACCATCGGCGGGCTCACGGGGCTGGCGCCCTTCACGCGCGTCGGCCAGTACGCCTACATCGGCGGCGTGGCGAAGGTGACGAAGGACGTGCCACCCTACGTGCTGGCGGACGGCGTGCCGGTCACCGCGCGGGGCGTGAACGTCATCGGCCTCAGGCGCGCGGGGGTGACGCCGGCGGATCGCCGCGTGCTGCAGGACGCCTTCCGGATCCTCTACCGGAGCGGGCTCGCCCCGCACCGGGCCGTGGAGCGAATCCGGGCCGAGCTGCCGGCGGCCGAGCCGATCAAGATCCTCCTGGACTTCATCGCGGCCAGCAAGCGCGGCATTTGCGCCGGCGCCCCGGAAGACGCCGCCGAGGACGCGGAGGTGGAAGGGTGAGCGCGCAGGTGCCCATCCGGGCGGGCGTCGTCGGCGCGGGCCACATGGGCCAGTACCACGTGCTCGTCTACGCCGAGCTGCCCGACGTCGAGCTCGTCGGCCTCGCCGACGCGGACCACGAGCGCGCGGCCGCCGTCGCCGGCCAGTACGATACGCGGGCCTTCGCCGACCACCGGGAGCTCGTCGGCCGCGTGGACGTCGCGAGCGTCGCGGTGCCGACGGAGCAGCACTACAAGGTCGCGCGCGACCTCCTCGAGGCGGGCGTGAGCGTCCTCATCGAGAAGCCGATGACGCCGACGCTCGAGGAGGCGCGCGAGCTCTTCGCCGTGGCCAACCGCACCGGCGCCGTGCTGCACGTCGGTCACGTCGAGCGGTTCAACGGCGCCGTGGACGAGCTGCGGCACATCGTCCGTAACCCGCTGCTCATCGAGTCCCGCCGGCTCGGGCCCTTCGCGGCCCGGGTCCAGCGCGACACCGTCGTCATGGATCTGATGATCCACGACATCGACATCGTGCTGGCCCTCGTGGACGCGCGGCCCGTGCGCCTCGCGGCCCAGGGCTCCTCGGTCCACTCGGACGCCGCGGACGTCGCGGCCGTGCAGATCCGCTTCGACTCGGGAGCCATCGCGACGATCACCGCGAGCCGGGCGACGGAGGAGAAGATCCGGACGCTCGCGATCACCCAGCGGGATGCCTACATTCTTCTCGACTACGCGGAGCAGGATATCCACATCTACCGCCGCGCGGCGCAGGAGTACACGATGGGCCGCAAGTCCATCCGGTACCGCCGCGCCTCGTTCGTCGAGCATCTGAAGGTGCACCGGGACAACCCGCTGAAGCTCGAGATCCAGCACCTGATCGGCGCGATGCGGCGCCGCCGGGCCGGGGAGGCGGTTGAGCTGAACGAGACCGACGACCTGCGCTCGCTCGCGATGGCGCTGGACATCGAGCGCCTGATCCGTGCTGGCGGAGGCGAGATGGACTGGTCCCGCGGCTTGCCGTGGAGCGCGCGCTCGGGCTGATGTGCGGCGCCGGCCTCCTACCGGCGCTCATGGCGGCGGAGGCGCGACGGCAGGGATGGCGCGTTGTGGCGTTCGCATTCCCGGGCGCGCCGGACCTGGGTGCGCACGCCGCGCGGACGATCCCGAGCCGCCTGAGCGAGATGGGTCCGATCATCGGCGCGCTCCAGACCGAGCGCGTCGCCGGCGTCGCGCTCTCGGGGAAGTTCTGGATCGGCGATCTGCTGCGCGCGGAGGCGCCCGACGCGGCCCACGCGCGCATGGCCCAGGGTGCGGGTGCCCTGGTGGACGCCAACATCGCCTCCGTCATCGCCGCGACGCTCGCCGGCCTCGGCATCGAGCTCCTCGACCAGCGGGCGTTCCTCGGCGCGGCGCTGGCTCCGGAAGGATGCTGGACGGCCCGCGCGCCGTCGGACGCCGAGCGGGCGGACATCCGCCGCGGCTTCGAGGTCGCGCGCCTCGTTGCCTCCGCCTCGATCGGCCAGACCGTGGTCCTCAAGCGCGGCGCGGTCAGCGCCGTCGAGGCGAGCGAGGGGACGACCGACGCCATCCGGCGCGGGACCGCGCTCGCGGGTCCGGGCGCCGTGGTGGTCAAGGCCGTGGCGCCGGGCCACGACTTCCGCTTCGACACGCCGGCGATCGGGTTCGAGACGCTCGAGGCCGCGGCCGCGGGACACGCCGCCGCCGTCGCGATCGAGGCCGGGCGGGTCCTCGTGCTCGACCGCGAGGCGATCGTGCGCCGCGCCGACGAGGCGGGAATCGCCCTCGTGAGTGCCCGTGACCCGGCGGCCTGACGTCGCGCCCGCGATCATGCTCGCGGCGGGGGAAGCGTCGGGCGACGCGCACGGCGCGACGCTCTGTCGCGCGCTGGCCGACCAGGCGCCGGGCGCGCGCCTGGTCGGCATGGGCGGCCCGCGGATGGCGCAGGCGGGAATGGAGCTGCTCGTGGACGTGACCTCGGCCGCCGCGGCCGGAGGCACCGAGGCCATCGGGCGCGTGCCGACGCTGCTCCGCGCGTGGCGGCGCATGCGCGCCGCCCTCGAAGCGCGCCCGCGCCCCGACGTCCTCGTGCTGATCGACTTTCCCGAGTTCAATCTGAGACTGGCGCGCGTCGCCCGTCGGGCCGGTGTGCCCGTCGTGTACTTCGTGCCCCCGCAGATCTGGGCCTGGCGCGGGGGCCGCGTGCGAACGATCCGCCGGCGGATCTCGCTCGTCCTCGCCGCCTTTCCCTTCGAGGCCGCGCTCTACCGGTCGGCGGGCGTCCCCGTCGAGTTCGTCGGGCATCCCGCGATCGACGCGCTGGTCGGCGCGCCGTCGCGGGACGACGCGCGGCGTCGTTTCGGCCTCCCCGAGCGCGCGCCCGTCGTGGGTCTCCTGCCGGGCAGCCGGTACCTCGAGGTCGAGCGCATGCTGCCGGCCATGCGGGACGCCGCCGTCCGGATCCACGCCCGCCACGCCGACGTGCGCTTCGTCCTGGCGCTGGCGCCGACGATCGAGCGCGCCGTCGTCGAGCGGCTGTCGGCCGGCGGTCCGCGCATCGCGGTCGTCGCCGACGGCGCCCACGCCGTGATGCGCGCGGCCGACGTGCTGCTCGTGACATCGGGGACCGCGACACTCGAGGCGGCGCTGCTCGGCACGCCGATGGTCGTCGGCTACCGCCTCTCGCGCCTCAGCGAGCTGATGGTGCGATTCCTCATTCGCGTTCCGTGGGTCAGCCTCGCCAACATCGCGCTCGGCCGGGCCGTCGTGCCCGAGCTGTACCAGGGCCTCGCGACGGGCGAGGTGCTCGCGCGCGAGGGCCTGCGTTTGCTGGAATCGCCCGCGGAGGCGGACGCGCAGCGGACCGCGTTCGCGGAGCTGACCGGGGCCCTCGGCGAGCCTGGTGTCGGCGCGCGTGCCGCGCGGCTCGTCCT
>JBOHQB010000151.1:0-5352 GCA_050731995.1 Candidatus Rokuibacteriota bacterium | reverse complement strand
ACAGCTTCGTCTCGGTGCCGCAATAGAGGAGCCCGCGCCGGCTTGGGTCCTCGCGGACGACGCGCGTGATCTCGCCGTCCGGCAGGCCGTTGGTGATGCGCTTCCACGTGCGCCCGTAGTCGCTCGTTTTGAAGAGGTAGGGGCGCGTGTCGTCGAGCTTGTAGCATGTGGCCGCCACGTAGCAGGTGGCCGCGTCGTGGGGCGAGGGCTCCAGCACGCTGACGAGCGCCCATTCGGGCAGATCCGGCGGCGTCACGGGCTGCCACGTGCGCCCGCGGTCGCGGGTGACATAGACGAGGCCGTCGTCGGTGCCGGCCCACAGCACGTCGCGCTCGTGGCACGACTCGGCGAGCGCGAAGACCGTGCAGTAGACCTCGGCGCCCGTGTTGTCGCGGGTGACGGGCCCTCCCGAGAGGCCGAGCTTCGTCGGATCGTTGCGCGTGAGGTCCGGGCTCACGATCTCCCAGCTCTGCCCCTCGTCGACGGAGCGGAAGACGCGGTTGCCGGCGATCCACAGCTCGCGTGGGTCCCACCGCGAGTAGAAGACGGGGAAGGTCCACTGGAAGCGGTAACGGTGCTCGGCGGGTGCCAACCCCATGCCGTATTGCTCCGGCCAGACGCTGATGATGCGCTCCTGTCCGCTGCGGTGATCGTAGTGGACGAGCCGGCCCATACCGGGGCCCGTGCCGATCGAGCCGCCGACGACGATGGCCGGATCGCCCGGCTTGACCGCGATGTAGCCGCTCTCGCCGCCGCCGGGCTGCACCCAGTCGATCGTGGCGATGACGCCGCGGTGCGACTGGCTCGGAAGACTGATGGCCCAGTTGTCCTGCTGCGAGCCGTAGATACGGTACGGCCGCTGGTCGTCGGCGCACACGTGGTAGAACTGCGCGGTCGGCTGGTTGTAGATGGTGGACCACGACTGTCCGCCGTTGAACGACACGCAGGCACCGCCGTCGTTGCCTTCGATCATCCGGCGGTTGTTCGCGGGATCGATCCAGAGGTCGTGGTTGTCGCCGTGGGGCGTCGCGACCTCGCCGAACGTCTTGCCGCCGTCGGTGGACTTCCACAGGGAGTAGTCCGCGACCCACACGGTGTCGACGTCCACGGGGTCGGCGAAAACGTGCATGTAGTACCACGGGCGGCCGCGCAGGCCCGCCTCCTCGCTGCCGCGCTGCCAGGTGGCACCGCCGTCGTCAGAGCGGAAGAGCGCGCCGTCCTCGGCCTCGATCACCGCGTAGACGCGCCGGCCGTCGGCGGGGGACACCGCGACGCCGATGCGGCCGAGGACGCCGCGCGGTAGCCCCGGGTTACGCGAGATGTCGGTCCACGTGTCGCCGCCGTCGGTCGACTTCCACAGCGACGACTCGGGGCCGCCGCTCGACATGCTCCACGGCGTGCGCTGCGCCTGCCAGATCGCCGCGTAGAGGTTGCGGGGATTCTGCGTGTCGAGGGAGAGGTCGGCGGCGCCGGCGCCCTCGCTCCGGAAGAGCGCGTGCTGCCACGTCCGGCCGCCGTCGCGGGAGCGAAAAACACCGCGCTCGCGGTTCGGGCCCCACGCGTGACCGAGGGCCGCCACCCAGAGCGTGTCCGGCTCGCGCGGATGCACGCGCACGCGCGCGATGTGGCGCGTGTCGCGCAACCCCACGTTCGTCCACGTTCGGCCGCCGTCGGTCGAGCGATACACGCCGTCGCCGTGGGACACGTTGCCCCGGATGCACGCCTCGCCGGTGCCCGCGTAGACCACGTTCGGATCGGAGGGCGCGACGGCGATCGCGCCGACGGCGGCGGTCTCGAAGAAGCCGTCGGAGACGTTCTCCCAGTAGGTGCCGCCGTCGGTGGTCCTCCAGCCGCCGCCGGCGCAGGCGCCGAAGTAGAACGTCATCGCGTCGGTCGGGTGGCCCGCGACGGCGACGACGCGGCCGCCGCGGAACGGCCCGACGAGGCGCCACTGGAGCGAGTCGAGCAGCCGAGGATCGACGGTCAGGGCGTGGTTCCGGGGACGTTCTCGTCGCGGGCGCCGGAGGTGCGCTGGCGGAACTCCGCGGGGATCTCGCGGCCGGCGTCGGTGTAGGCGCGCCGGATGGCCTCGACGTTCGGGCTGAAGATGGTCCTGCGATTGCCGCGCGCCCACTCGTTGGAGTTGCGGGGGCCGTCGGCCGAGCCCTGGAAGCGTGGCATGACATAGCGCGCGAACAGCTCGTACGAGTGGAGCGTCTCCTGCCGATTCGCCCAGTTGTGGGCGCGGAAGAGCACGCCGCCGAAACCGCCGGCGGAAAGCTCCCACAGCTTCTCGATGCCCTTGATCACCGTCTCGACCGAGCCGACGAGCGTCGTGCCCATCTTGACGCCCTCGGTCAGCGGGTCGTCGGCGCGGCCGGGCGGGCGGCTGAGCGTCTCCTCGAAGTAGGTGATCGTCTCGTGGCGCTCCGCGGCCTTGACCTGGCGCAGCGCCTCCTCGTCGTCCTCGGCGACGTGGACGTTGACGACGAGCTTCCAGTTCTTCCGGTCCATCGTCTTGCCGTGCTTGGCGGCGGTCTCCTCGCCGATCTTCCACTGATTCGCCAGCGCCTCCGGCCCGCCGGGAAGCCCCGCGCCGAGCGAGAGCACGCCGAGACCGTGCCTCCCCGCGGCGATCACGCCCGCCGGCGTCATGACGCTCGCCACCGCGATCGGAAAGTGCGGCTCGGTGTACGGCGCCAGGTGCAGACGCGCCTCGCGCAGCTCGAACCAGTCGGTCTTCAGTGTCACCGGCTCCTCGCCCTTGAGGAGCAGCATGATCGCGTCGAGCGCCTCGTCCATGCGCGGGCGCTGGGTCACCGGCTCGATGCCCATCATGTAGGCGTCGGAGACGAGCGCGCCGGGACCGCAGCCGAGCATCGTGCGCCCGCGCGTCATGTGGTCGAGCTGGACGAAGCGCTGCGCGACCAGGAACGGATGGTGGTAGGGCAGGCTCGTCACGCCGGAGCCGAGCCGGATGTGGCGCGTGCGCTCGGCGGCGGCGGCGATGAAGATCTCGGGCGAGGCGATCAGCTCCCAGCCGGCCGAGTGGTGCTCACCGACCCAGACCTCGTCGTAGCCGAGCCAGTCGAGCCACTCAATCAGTTCCATGTCACGGTTGAGCGCGAGAGTCGGATTCTCGCCGAGCCGGTGGAACGGTGCCAGGAAGATGCCGAACGTCATTCCTTTGTGGGCCATTGGTTTCCTCGCGCCCATTATACTTGCGGAACAAGGAGGTCGCGCATGCGCGTGGGCGTCCTCATCCCGACCCGCGGCGTCGTGATGCGGTCGGCGCGTCGGCCGCCGGTCGACGAGTGCTGGACGATGGCGGTCCTCGCCGATACTGCGGGGTACGACGCGGTGTGGGTCGGCGACAGCATCGTGGCGAAGCCGCGCCTCGAGCCGCTCACGACGCTCGCCTATCTTGCCGGCGTGACCTCGCGCGTCCGGCTCGGGACCGCCGTGCTCCTGCCCGCGCTCCGCCATCCGGTCGTGCTCGCGCAGCAGATCGCCAACGTGGACCAGATCTCGCGGGGCCGCGTCGTCCTCGGGCTCGGCGTCGGCTGGAGCCTGCCGGCCGCCGAGCGCGAATGGGCGGCGTGCGGCGCCGATCACAAGCGACGCGTCCGGCGTCTGGAGGAGCACGTGGAAGTGTGGCGCATGCTCTGGCGCGGAGAGCCGGTGACGTGGCGCGGCGCCGACGCGGCGCTGAGCGACCACACGATCGGCCCGCTGCCGTGGAGCGCCGCGGGCCCTCCGGTGCTGATCACGGCCGGTAACCGCGGCGAGATGCTCGACGCGCAGTTCGACCGGTTCGCGCGGCTTGGCGACGGGATCATCACGACCTATCTCTACGCGGCGGAGTGCCGGCTCGTGCGCGAGCGCGCGCTGGAGGCGCTGGCGCGGCGCGGTCGGGCGCTGCCCGAGTTTCCGCTCTGCGTCTACACGACCGTGCGGCTCGACGACGACGCGCCCACGGCCGAGCGCGTGACCGCTGAATTCCTCGCGACCTACTACGGCGGCGGCGTGCACTCGCGCGGTACGATGGGCCTCGGCCCGGCCGGCGCGGTCATCGCGGCGCTGTGCGCCTACGCGGAGGCGGGCGTCACCGACCTCTGCATCCGGTTCGTCGGCGACGACCAGCTTGCCCAGATGGAGCGGTTCACCGGGGAGGTCCTGCCCCAGCTCCGCGGCTGACGGTGGGGGCGTGTGAGCGTCGCCAGGCGTGCGCGCTCAGGGGCGTGTGAGCCTGAGGTCCTCGTACGGGGCCATGTAGAAGCCGGGGATCCCGTTGGCCACGATGTCCTCGACGCGCGGCCCGAGCCCGGTGGGGAAGCCGAGGTGATAGACCGGAGCGAGCGTCGTCTGTCCGTAGAGGATGCGCTGGATCTGGTGGAGTAGCGCTTGGCGCTTCTTCCGGTCCATCTCCCTGGCCTGCCGGCGGAAGAGGTCGTCGACCTCCGGCAGGGCGCCGAAGGCGGACGCGCCGTTCGTCGTGACGAACGGCTCGAGGCGCGTCGCCGCGTTGCCCGAGATGCCGGTGACGTTCAGCACCACGCCCTTGAGCTTCTTGTCGCGCACCGCGCTCACGAACGTGGCGCGCTCCATGATGCGCAGCTTCGTGCGGATGCTGACGGCCTGGAGCCAGCCCGTCCGCTCAAGCGCGCTGTCAGATGGCGATCAGTCACCTTCATCGAAGTTGCTCCACATCGCGAAGCAGCTCCGAGGGCAGCAGAATGCGAATCTGCGGGTAGGCGGCCTCGATAGCGGAGCGCCGTTTGAGGAAGTCCGGGTCTGTAGTGACAAACCGGACACACCCGTTGCATAACGCGTACATCAAGTGCCTAGCGTCTGAGCCCTTCAAACCCAGAGCCTGAAGGTTCAGGAACAGTGCTTCATCGACGATGTCGGTGACTAGTGGTGAGGAGATGAAGCCCTGATGCCCGAGATCAACACTGTTGAAGCCCAATACTCTATGGTCCTCCGAGACTACAGACGTCTTATCGCGTGACGCTCGAAGTTCCTCACGGACGTGAGGATTCTGACTGCGCTCTTGCTCACGCCACGACTCACGAGAGGTTACTACCTGTAGCAGTTCGAAGTTCGTGTGGCTGCGGAGCGCCTGCAGGGCCGCGCGTTCTGCGGGCGGGCCGAGGTCGTCCCGAACCCACGCTGAGGCGATCACGTTGTCCAGGTAGACCTTCATTGTCTCCTCGCGCTGGCCATCTACGCGGTATTCGGCGACCCGGTGTTGGCACAGTGCTTCATCCTCTCAACCGTCCCGGGACGAGCTTGTCTGCTGCACCCCCGCTCCGAGCCAAACCGCTGAAACCCAGCCCGCGGGAGAATTGC
>JBOHQB010000150.1:0-6975 GCA_050731995.1 Candidatus Rokuibacteriota bacterium | reverse complement strand
TGCTCGCGACGCGGCCCGGGATCCGCGTGCTCTACGCGTCGGGCGAGCTCGAGGACAGCCTGGAGGAGTTCGCGCGAGACCGTGGCCCGCGAGTCTTCCTGCACAAGCCGTTCACCGTGGACGCGCTCGTGCGGAAAGTGCGGCTCGCGCTGGAGGGCTAGGCGTTCAGGCGCCGCCGTAGAAAACCCAGGAGGCCCTGGGGCAGGAAGATCACCATCAGGGTGAAGATGACGCCGACCGGGATCAGGTAGTACTCGTAGAAGACGCGCGAGAAGACCTCCTTCATCAGCAGGAAGAAGGCGGCGCCGGCGACCGGGCCCACCAGCGTGCCGACCCCGCCCATCACGTTGAAGATGACGGCCTCGCCCGAGATCAGGAACAGCACGAAGTCCGGTGCCGCGAACTTGTTCTGGATGGCGTACAGCACGCCGGCCAGGCCGGCGAAGAGCCCGGACAGCATCACCGACACGATCTTGTAGCGCTCCACGTGGTAGCCGATGGCGCGGGTGCGCGGCTCGTTCTCGCGGATCGACTGCAGCACCATTCCGAAGGGCGACTGGGTGATCCGCCTGAGCAGCAGGTACGAGACGGCCACCACGCCCAGCACGAACCAATGCAGCCCGTTCCGGGTGAACGACAGCGAGAAGAGCCCCGGAACCGCGAAGGCCGGCTGCCGGAAGGTGAGCCCGTTCTCGCCGCCCGTGACGTCCGTCCACGTGAAGATGATGACGTAGAAGATCTGCGAGAAGACGAGCGTGGTGATCGAGAAGTAGATGTCGCGCAGTCGTGTGGAGAAGTATGCGACGAACATCGCGACGACCGCGGCGGCGCCCAGCCCGACGAGCATGGCGAGCCAGAGGTTCGGGGGCGTCACGGTGAGCAGGGCGGCGGCGGCGCCGTACATGCCGAGACCGAAGAAGGCCGAGTGGCCGAACGACAGCATTCCCGTGTAGCCGATGAGCAGGTCCGACGACATCGCGAACAGGCCCCAGATCAGGATCTCGGTGACGAACCGCTGCCAGAACTCGGGGAGGACGGCCGGGCTGGCGGCGAGCGCCGCCAGCACGAGGCCGAAGCCGATCCAGAAGCCGCGCGGGATCGAGCGGATCATGTCACTTCGGCGTCGGGACGAAGAGGCCGGTCGGCCGGACGAGCAGTGTGAGGATCAACGCGACGAACGACACGATCACCGCCTGCGCCGGGCTGACCCAGATCGTCGCGAGCGATTCAAGCAGGCTGACGAAGATGGACGCGAGGATGGACCCGCCGAGGTTGCCCATCCCGCCCACGACCACGACGACGAACGCCCGCAGCGTAAAGTCGAAGCCCATCGCGTGGTTGATGCCGACGGTGGGGCCGAAGAGCACGCCGGCCGCCGCCGCCATGGCGGCGCCGATCGCGAAGACCACCGTGTGCACCCAGGGCACGGGGATCCCCATGGCCTCCGCCATGACGCGATCCTGCGTGGTTGCCCGGATCCAGATCCCGTGCTTGCCGTACTTCATGAAGAGGTAGAGCCCGCCGATGATCGCCGCCGACATCGCGGCAATGACGATCCGGTACCATGGGTACTCGATGTAGAAGAGTTGGAAGTGCCCTTTCACGGGCTCGAGGATCTTGCGGGGCACGGGGCCGTACTGCCAGAGCGCGTAGTTCTGGATTACGAGCGAGAGACCGAAGGTCGCGAGGATCGTGGTGAGGGGATCGCGGCCGAGCAACGGGCGGAGCGCGGTCGCCTGGAGCACGGCGCCGAGGAGCGCCATCGTCAGGACGGAGGCGATCAGCGCGAGCCAGAAATTGCCCGTGAAGAGAAACGCCGTGGTGCCGATGTACGCCCCAAGCATGAACAGTTCGCCGTGGGCGAAGTTCACGATGTCCATGATCCCGAAGATCAGCGTGAGCCCCGAGGCCACGAGGGCCAGGATCATGCCGTTCACGAGGCCGTTGACGATCTGGACGAGGATCTGGTCAAAGGGGATCATCGTCGCTCAGACTCCCAGGTACTGGTGGATGACGGTGGCGTCGGCGCGGAGGTCGGCCGCCGGCGCGTGGTGGCGGACGACGCCCTTCTCCATGATGTAGACGCGGTCGGAGACCCCGAGGGTGAGGGGCACGTTCTGCTCGACGAGCAGGATGGCGACGCCGTCCTTGTGGAGGACGTCGATGATCTCACGGATCTGCGCGACCATCCGGGGCATCAGCCCCTCGGTCGGCTCGTCGAGCAGCACGATGCGCGGCTCCAGCATCATCGCGCGCGCGATGGCCAGCATCTGCTGCTCGCCACCCGACAGCGTGCCGCCGGCCTGGTTCCGCCGCTCGATCAGGATCGGGAAGCTGGCGTAGACCTTGTCGAGCAGCGCCTGGCGGCGCTCGGGGGTGACCTCGGGGCGGTCGAGGCCCGTCCGGAGATTCTCGAGCACGGTGAGCAGGCGGAAGATGCGCCGGTCCTCCGGGACGTAGCCGATGCCCATGCGCGCGAGCCGGTACGGCGGGAGGCCGGCGATGTCCTGTCCCTCGAACGTGATCCGGCCCTGCGACGGGCGCACGATCCCCATGATCGTCTTGAGCGTCGTGGACTTGCCGACGCCGTTGCGGCCGAGGAGGCCGACCACCTCGCCGGGGCGGATCTCCAGCGACACGCCGTGCAGGATGTGCGACTTCGCGTAGAAGGTGTGGACGCCGTCGAGCGTGAGCATCAGGTCTTGAGGTAAACCTCCTGCACACGCGGGTTCGCCTGGATCTCGCCGGGCGTGCCCTCGGCCAGCACCTCGCCGTAGTGCAGCACGGTGATCGTTCGAGCGAGCCCCATCACCACTTCCATGTCGTGCTCCACGATCAGGATGGTCAGGTTCACGGCGATGCGGCGGATCAGATCGACGGTGGCGTGGGTCTCGCTGACGCTCATGCCCGCCGTCGGCTCGTCGAGGCAGAGGAGCTTCGGCTCCGTCGCCAGCGCGATGCCGATCTCGAGGTGGCGCTGCTCGCCGTGCGACAGGTTCGCCGCCAGCTCGTCCGTCTTTTCGGCGAGCCCGACGGCGGCGAGCACCGCGCGCGCCCGCTCGATGACGTCACCGAAGGCGCGGTGGTGACGGAGCAGGCTCCACGAGTGGTGGCGCGACTGCACGGCGATCCGCACGTTCTCGAGCACCGTGGCGCCGGGCAGGATGTTGGTGATCTGGTACGAGCGGGCGATCGCCTTCTGGGAGATGCGGTGCGGCGGCAGACCGGTGATGTCCTCTCCGTCGAACACGATGCGCCCGCCCGTCGGCTTGAGGACGCCGGTGACGCAGTTGAAGAACGTGGACTTGCCGGCGCCGTTGGGGCCGATCACGGCGCGGATCTCGCCGCGCGGGACGGTGATCGACACGTTGTTCAGCGCGGTGAGGCCTCCGAAGCGCATCGTGAGGCCTTCGATTCGGAGGATCGCCGTATCGGCGGACGACGGGCCCCGGCCGTTGCCGGCCGGGGCCGTCGAGCCGCCCAGTGGAGCGCCCGTCACGCCTTCGGGAACGAGCAGGCGGGCGGGACGACCGTCTTCTCCCTCGCCACGACCTCCAGGAGACGATGCTTGTTGTCCTTGATGTCGAAGATGAACTGGCGGAGGAAGGCCTGGTGGTCCTCCCGGCGGAGCAGCTTGTCGCCCTGCGGGAAGTCGTCGCCCTCCTTGACCTCCATACCCTCGAGCGCCTCGATCAGCTTCATCGTATCCTCGCGCCCGCGGAACCCGGACTTCTGGATCCCGAGCTTGAGGAAGTTCATCGCCTCGAAGTTGGACTGCACGTAGCGGTCGGGGTCCGGCCCCGACGGGTCCATCTTCTTCAGCAGCACCTTCGATTCCTCGAAGAACTTCTTGTGGTGCGGGGTGTCGAGGGGCTTGGTGAGCACGGGGATGTAGCGGTTGACGCCGGTGAAGCCCTCGACCTTGGCGCCGAGCGCTGTGAGGTGGGTGGACTCGGCGACGGCGCCGTCACCCGCGTACTTCGCCTTCTTGAGGAGCCCCAGGTCGTACGCTTGGGTGGTGAAGGTTACCGCGTTTGCGCCGAACATGATCGCGAAGATCCCCTCGGGGTTGCCCGTGATCTTCGAGATGAACGCGGTCATGTCGGCGGTACCGAGGGGAATGCCGGTCGTCCCGACCACCTCACCGCCTGCCTTCTTGATCTGCTCCACGTACGCATCGCGCGTGGTCTGGCCCCACGCGTAGTCGAGGAAGACGATGTGCCAGTTCTTGGCAATCTTGCCCACAAGGTATGGCGCGAAGGCCACCGCCTGCGACGGCGCGTAGTCGAACGGCCGGAACACGTAGCGGCTGCACTTGGACGTCGTGATCGTGGTGTCCAAGCAGACGCCGATCATAAAGATCGTCTTATGCTCCTCGAACACTGGCATGCAGGCCAGGCAGACGTTGGAGAGATAGCCGCCCTCCCCGATGTCCACTTTGTCCTCGACGACGAGCTTCTCGGCCTTGCGTCTCCCGACGTCCGGCTTCGACTCGTAGTCGGCGATCACCAGCTCGACGGGCCGGCCGTTGACGCCGCCGGTCTTGTTCATGCGGTCGGCCGCCAGCTGGGTTCCGACCAGGGCGGTCTTGCCGCCGGCCGCCGCCGCACCGGTGAGCGGCTGCAGGACGCCGATCTTGTAGGGCTTCGCCTGCCCGAACGCCTCCCGCCACGGCGCGGGCACCAGAATCGTCGCGCCGAGGGCCCCGGCCGCGGTGGCCGACAGCCCGATGAACGTGCGGCGCGTGGTCTTGCCGCTCCACCACATGTCCTTCGCCCATGGTTCGTTTTGCCAGCGCTCAGCCATTACAGCCTCCTGTCACCGCCCGGAAAACGGGCAGCGGTTGCGGGGGGAAAAGTGCGCTTCTTCTACACCAAACGCGTCGAGGGGCGCAAGCGGTTCCTCTGTGTCAGGCGGTCAGGCCCGCGGCCGCCAAGGCCCCGCGGATCGCCTCTCGCTCGGCCGGCTCCACCGGTGTCAGGGGAGGCCGCACGTGGGCCGCGGGGATGCGGCCGAGCAGCACCAGCGCCTCCTTCATGCGGTTGTGCATGTCGACGAAGGGCGGCGCGTAGAAGACGTTGACGAGCGGCTCGAGCCGATCGTTGACGCGGCGAGCGCCGTCGAGGTCGCCCTTGCCGCAGGCGTCGAAGAGCTCGGCCTGGAGGTCGGCGACGACCGAGCCCATGCCGGAGATCGCCCCGTCGGCGCCGATGAGGAACGTGGCCATCAGCGACATCGTGAAGGACGAAAGCATCGCCACGGGGCGCCCGGTCGCGCGCAGCGCCCGGAGGTTCCGCTCGTAGGCGACGATGTCATTCGACCAGTCCTTGACCGCGACGACGCTCGGGATCTCGGCCAGGCGTGCCAGCGTCTCGGGGGCGTAGCCGATTCCGGAGGCGGGCGGGTACTCGAAGACGACGATCGGGATGTCGACGCCGGCAGCGATCTCCGCGAAATGACGAAGCACCATGGCGGGCTTCGCCTGGGCGCCCCACATGAAGAGGGTCGGCGGGAAGACGAGCACGCCGGCCGCGCCCTCCGCTTTCGCGTCGCGCGCGAGCGCGACGGCTTCGGCGGTGCCGTCCGTGTAGACGCCCGAGACCACGGGGCACGCCGGGCCGACCTCGTCGAGCGCGATCGCCAGCGCGCGCTTCCGCTCCTCGCGCGAGAGCGACGAGACCTCGGCGGCGTGGCCGTTGGCGACGATGCCGGTGACCCCGTGCGCGTCGGCGAGCCAGCGGAGGTGCGCCCGGTAGGCGGGCTCGTCTATGGAGAGATCGGCCTTGAAGGGGAGCAGGTTGGCGGGCATGATCCCCGCGAACCGCAGCGTCTGGCTCATCGTGCCCTCCTCCTCACCAGCGAGAGACTTGATCGGCGACTTCCTTGGCTGTCACAACGCGACCGTACGCCCGGCCAATGATATCAAGAGTCGCCCGCTGGATCTCGGGCCAGAGCGTCGCGACCCCGTCCTCGACGACGGTGACCCGATACTCGCGGTTGAAGGCGCCGACCACGGTCGCCAGCACGCAGATGTCGGTCATCGTGCCGGTCACCACCAGCGAGGTCACGCCGCGCGCGCGCAGCGCGCCGTCGAGCCCGCTGCCCGCGAACGCGTCGTACCAGCGCTTGCGGACCACGGGCTCGTCGGGCTGCGGCGCCAGCGCCTCGATCACCTCGGCGCTCGGGTGGCCCTCGAGGCAGCACGACGACGGCAGCCCGAGGCCGCCGGGCGCCCCCGGCGGCGCCGGCTTGTGCTCGGGGTGCAGCTCCCCGACGAGCAGCGGGACGTCGGGCGAGTAGACGAACGCCGTGAAGACGACGGGGAGGCGCTTCGCGCGGAACAGGTCGACGAGCCCCCGGATGACGGGTACGCGCTCGCGCGCCGGCGCGACCTCCATCGCCTCGCCAGGCTCGACGAAGCCACGCTGCATGTCGATCACGAGGAGCGCCGTCCGCCCGGGCTCGGGCGAGAGCACGCGCTCGAAGAGGGCGCGCCGCTCGGCGCTCACCGGAGCCTCGGCAGGATCTCTCTGGCGATGATCTCGACCTGGTCCGGCTCGTAGCGGTAGGGGATCAGGATGATCCGGTGCACACCGGTGGCAACGTGAGCGCGGAGCTGCGCGACGCACTCGTCCACCGATCCACGAATCGCGTGCTCGATCGTGGACTCGCTCCACGCCGCCACGTCCCACTCGGTCTGGAGCCACTCGCGCATCGGCGCCTCGGTCTCCGCGCGCGACCGGCCGACGAGGATCGCGAGCTGGTTCGTGCCGGTGAGCGTCGCTGGATCGCGCCCGGCCTCGCGCGCGAAGCCGAGGATCTTTTCCCACGACCTCCGGTAGCTCTCCGGCGTGTAGAAGTACGTGAGCCAGCCGTCGCCCTTCGTCGCGACGCGTTTCAGGACCGCGTCCACATAGCCGCCGATGAGGATCGGCGGGCGGGGGCGCTGCGCGGGGCGCGGCAGCATCACCGCAT